>JAOUGZ010000674.1 GCA_029865405.1 Betaproteobacteria bacterium | reverse complement strand
CCTCGTGAACCTGCAGCTGATCGCCTTCGGCCCCGATGCGCAGGGCATCCGCACCTCGTACTCCTTCGACAGCTTCCAGGTCGGGCCGCTGATCGTGGACGCGTCCAAGGTCTACGCCGCGGGCGCAGCGCTGGTGGTGGCCGGGGCGCTGTTCGCCTTTTTCCGCTTCACGCTGATCGGCAAGTCGATCCGCGCCTGCGCCGACAATTACCAGGGCGCGCTGGTCATCGGCCTCAACGTCAAGCACCTCTACGCGCTCACCTTCGGCATCGGCTCGGCCTGCGTCGGGGCCGCGGGCGCGATGCTGATGGCGGTGACCGACGTCACCCCCACCGTCGGCCCGGCCTACACGCTGCTCGCCTTTGTCATCGTCATCACCGGCGGGCTGGGCTCGATGCCCGGCGCACTCCTCGGCGGCCTGCTGATCGGGCTCACCGAGGCGCTCGGCGGCGTGCTGTTCACGCCGTCGGCGAAGAGCATGTTCGCCTTCGGGCTGCTGGTGCTCGTGCTCCTGTTCCGGCCCCACGGGATCCTCGGGCGCAAGGCCGCGGGATGAGCCGCCTGCTCGAGGGCGTGCCGCGCCGCGGACTCGTCCTGCTCGCGGCGCTGCTCGCGCTGCTCGCAGTGTTTCCCCTGTTCGCCAGCGGCTACCTGCTGGCCGTCGGCTTCCTGATCCTGTACTTCGCGTACGTCGGCCAGGCCTGGAACGTGATGATGGGGTTCGCCGGGCAGCTCTCGCTCGGGCATTCGCTCTACGTGGGCCTGGGGGCCTACGCGGCGGCGGCGCTCTACGTGCACTTCGGCGTCAGCCCCTGGATCGGCCTGGGCGCCGCCATCGCCTTCTGCATGCTCGCCGGCGCCGTGCTCGGCTTTCTCGCCTTCCGCTTCGGCGTGGCCGGCGTGTACTTCGCGATCCTCACCATCGCCTTCGCGGAATTCGCCCGCATCGGCTTCGACCACTTCGCCTGGGTGCGCGGCTCCTCGGGCCTGTTTCTGCCGGTGGCGAACTACACCGAGAACGATTTCTGGAACCTGCGCGGCAGCCCGGTGATGTTCTACTACCTGATGCTCGGCCTGGCCGCGGGCGCCTTCGTGCTGTGCCATGCGCTGCTGCGCAGCCGCATGGGCTACTACTGGCTCGCCATCCGCGAAAGCCCGGAGGCCGCGGAAGCCCTCGGCGTCAACGTGTTCCGCTACAAGATGGTCGCCGTCGTCATCTCGGCGGCGATGACTTCGGTCGCCGGCGTGGTGTTCGCCTTCTATTACAACAACCTGTTCCCCGAGCAGATCTTCCACATCTCGCGCTCGATCGAGCTGATCCTGGGACCCATCATCGGCGGCATCGGCACGCTGGTGGGCCCGATCGTCGGCGCCTTCCTGCTCACCGGCCTCGCCGAGGGCCTGCGCGAGCTGATGCTGCAGCTCGGCATCGAGGTGCCCGGCGTCAAGCAGGTGTTCTACGGATTCTGCCTGCTGCTCGTGGTGGTGTTCCTGCCCGACGGCGTGTGGCCGCCGCTGGCGCGCGCCCTCGGGCTGCAGCGCAAGGGCTGAGATGCTCGACGTCGACGGCCTGAGCAAGCGCTTTCGCGGCCTGCGCGCCGTGCACGAGGCGAGCTTCGCCGTCGCCGAAGGATCCATCGTCGGCCTGATCGGCCCCAATGGCGCGGGCAAGACCACCTGCTTCAACATGATCGCCGGCGTCATGCGCCCGGATGCGGGCGCAGTGCGCTTCGCCGGGACGCGCATCGACGGCTGGCGGCCCGACCGCGTGTGCGCGGCGGGCATCGGGCGCACGTTCCAGAACGTGAAGCCGTTTGCGGGGTTGAGCGTTTTGGACAATGTCGTGGTCGGTGCGCTGTTGCAGGAAAGAGCTGTCTCGGCCGCGAAAAAGCGCGCGGCCGAGATCATGGAAAAGCTCGGGCTCGGTGCAAAGCGGGACATGCTCGCTTCCGCCCTGACCCTTCCCGACCGCAAGCGGCTGGAAGTTGCGCGCGCGCTCGCCACGCGCCCGAAGCTCCTGCTCCTCGACGAAGTGATGGCCGGGCTGCGGCCCACCGAGTGCGACCAGATCGTGGCGGTGTTCCGCGAGCTGAACCGCGCCGAGGGCCTCACCATCCTGCTCATCGAGCACGTGATGCGCGCGGTGATGGCGCTCGCGCAGGGCATCGTGGTGCTGCACCACGGCGAGGTGATCGCGCGCGGCACGCCGGAAGACGTGGTACGCAACCCC
>JAOUGZ010000280.1 GCA_029865405.1 Betaproteobacteria bacterium | reverse complement strand
ATCCCGAACAGGACCGTGAAACGGGTTTGCGCCGATGATAGTGTGCAGTCGCATGCGAAAGTAGGTTACCGCCAGGCCATATTCAGCAAGCAAAAAACCCCGGGCTCGAAAGAGTGCCGGGGTTTTTTGTTTCAGGGCTGGAACCAGGTGCACCCCTGTAACGCGAGGCGTTCACGAAGTTGACTGCAAGGGCGGAGCGCCCTCTGGGCGCGCCAACTGCGACACGGCGGCTACGCGGCCCGCCCTAGTATCATCCGGGCCGAGGACATGGGGCCATGGGACGCATCCGGCTGAAGACCTATCCCGAGGGCGAGCGCGACCGGATGAGCCGCGAACTCGCCGCCCAAGGCATGTCGAAACGCCTGCCCAAAGGCACGCGCCGTCCGAGCGGCAGCCGATGAGCGCTCTGCAGGCGCTGTTCGGCGCCTGGATCCTGGTCGCCGCCGGCTTCATCGAATTCTACGCGCGGCGCTACGCGCCTCTGGGGATTCCGCTGTTCCCCGACGGCGCGCTGGCCATCCTCGCCGTTCGCCCTGCTCGTCGCGCCGCGGCGCCTGCGCGAGCGCGTTCCGCTGCCGCAGGGCGCCGTGCGCGCGACGATGGCCGTCCTCGTCTGCGGCGTCGCGCTCGTCTTCGCGGTGCGAAATCCCCTGCAGCTTGGCCACGTCATGATCGTCGCCGCGCTGCCGGCGGTCACGCTGGTCGCGCTCGCGCCGGTGCTGTGCCGGCCGGGGCAAATGCGGGCCGCGCGCCTGCTGGTGAGCGCCGCGCTGGCGCTGCTCATGTTCGCGCTGTTCGCGTACTACGGGGTCCTCGTCGTCGGCCTGGAATCATGGAACGAGATTGTGGCGCGCGAGCAGATCCAGGCCTACGTGCGGTTCGTGCCCGAACTCGCAACAACGCTGCCGTTCACACCGTGGTTTGCGTGGGCGGGGGTCGGCACGGTGCTCGGCGCGCTGCTCCTCGGCTACGGACTTGCCTCGCGTGGCATCGCGCGCGACGCATGCGCCGCGCTAGGTCGGCTCGGCGCCTGGCTTGCGCCAGGCGGCGCGGCGCGCACCCGGCGCTGGGTCGGCGCGACGCTGGTCGTGCTCGCCTACCCGTTGTTGGCGCACGCTGCCTACCTACTGAGCTACTGGAGCGACCCGCTGCTTACCACTATCCTTGGCACGCAGGTGGCGCGCGGCTCCCCGACGATGCCTTTCTGGCCGGACCCGGCGCTCGACGCGCTCGAGCGGCAGGCGGCGAGCCGCTACGCCGCGCCGGCGCAGGTCGCTACGCGCACTCTCGTGCTCGTCAATGTGGACGCGCTGCGCGCCGACCAGCTGAACGTCTACGGCCACCCGCGCGACAACACGCCGTTCCTCAGCCGGCTGCATCCCGAGGGCAGGCTCACGCGTTTCGACAACGTGTTCTCCGCCTGCACCGAGTCGCTGTGCGGCGTGCTCGGCATCCTCAACTCGCGCTATTGGAGCTCGCTCGGCCGGGGGCAGGAGCGGTTCGGCCTCACCGAGGTGCTCAAGCGGGTGGGTTACAGCACTCACTTCGTGCTCGGCGGCGATCACGCCCGGTACTACGGCATGCGTTCCTATTACGGCAGAGACATCGATACCTACTACGACGGCAGCACCGGGGAAGGCTATTTGAACGACGACGCTGAGGTGATCGCAGCGCTGCGACGGCTGGAACTGCGCTCAGGCGCGCCGAGCTTCACCTACCTGCATTTCATCTCGGTGCACCAGCTCGGCAGGCGCTATGCGCGCTACGACCTCTGGAACGGTGTAACGCCCGAGGCGGACAGCCGACCCTGCTGCACGGTGCGGCAGAGCATCGTAAACCGCTACCACCAGGGCATACGCCAGACCGACGCCCTGATCGAGGAACTGTTCGCGATTCTCGAGGCGAAAGGGCTGCTCGGCGACGCGCTGGTGGTCATCACAGCGGATCATGGGGAGCGGCTCGGCGACGGCGGCGGGCCCATGGGGCACGGCGGGCCGCCGCTCGACGGGGTCGTGCGCGTGCCGCTGCTCGTCTACGACGCGCTGGGCTCTGCCTATTCGCGGCGCCCGTTCGCCTCTGTGGTCGACATTGCGCCGACGCTCCTCGAGCGCATCGGCGCCCCGGTTCCGGAGCACTGGTCGGGATCGTCCCTCGCGCAACCCGCGCAGGCGCGCTTCGTGATGACGCAGTCCCGGCAGGAGTTCGCCGTCATCGGCGAGTTCGGCGGGGACCTGTTCAAGTACTACCACCGGCCCGGCGACAAGTCGGGGCGCCTCGTCCGGCTCGGCCGCTTCAGCGGCGAGCACGCGGTCGCCGATGCGGCCGGCGATGCACGCATTCTCTCCGAGCTGCGCGACGCGCTCGGGGCCCAGGCACGCGCCTCGCGCCGGCCCGACGCCCCGGCGCGGGCGCCGTTAGCGCGCCGGGCCGCGGCGCGCCGGAGGTCTCCCGCGCGAGCGTGCAGCGCGCCTACCGCATCTACGCGCCGTTCTACGACTGGCTGTTTGGCGCTGTATGCGAGGACGGGCGGCGCGCGCTTGGACGCGCGGTGACCGCGCTCGCGCCGCGCACCGTGCTTGAGGTCGGGGTCGGCACCGGGCTCACGCTGCGCCGGTACCCGAGCGACTCGGCGGTCACCGGCATCGATCTGTCCGAGGAGATGATCGAGATCGCGCGCCGGCGAGCCGGCGGCTTGAACGGGCGCCGGGTCGACTTGCGCTGCATGGACGCAGAAGCCATGGAGCTTCCGGACCACGCCTTCGATTGCGTGACGTTGCCCTACGTGCTGGCCGTGACTCCCGACCCGGAGCGGCTGTGCGCCGAAGTGCAGCGCGTGTGCCGGCCGGGCGGCACCATCTTCGTGCTCAATCACTTCAGCGGCGCCGCGGGCTGGTGGCCGCTCGAGTGGCTGCTGCGCAGCGCTGCGGCGCGCGTGGGTTTCCGGTCTCATTTCAGCTATGAGGAGCACATTCTGGGGCGCGACTGGGAGGTGCGCAGCGCTACGCCGGTCAACATCTGGGGCCTGTCCAGGCTGGTCGAGATCCGCAATCCATGATCGCCGCCCGTGGCGCCGAGGGGGCGCGACCCGCGGGCGGCCGGATCGTGATTGCCCGCCGCAACGCTGCTGCCGATATGGGCGCCGACACCATCGTGCCGGCCTCGAACATCGTCGACGGTCGGCAGACCTTCGACGTCTATCGCTGCCTGCGCCGCTAACCGCGCGGGAAGGGGCGGCGTCGCTCGGACCAGCAATGCCTTCGACTTGATATTGATCAATTCCTCCAGGACAGAGGGAGCCAGCATGGCGATAGTCTTTCCGAAGGCTCAGGCCATGAAAACCCTTCTCGACGCACGGTGGAACGAGCACCGCTCGATTGCGGCGGTGCTGCACGCAATGACCAAGGTGATGCGCAGTGCGGACGCACACGGCCGCAGTGTGGATCCCAGGCTGCTGCGCGCGATCCTGTACTACCTTGACATCTTTCCGGAGCGCGTGCATCACCCGAAGGAAGAGAAATACCTGTTCGCAGCGATCCGCCGCCGCACGCACGAAGCCGACAACGTGCTCGAGGAACTGCGCCGGGAGCACGAAGCGGGAGCGGGGGCGATGCGCAGCGTGGAGCAGGCGCTGTTGCGCTACGAGCAGGGTGGCGCTCCCGAATGGGAGGCGCTGCACGACGCGGTGACGCGCTTCGTCGCAAATTATCGCGAGCACATGCGCAAGGAAGAGCAGGAGGTCATGCCGATCGCGCATCGCATGCTCACCGACCAGGACTGGATAGAGCTGAATGCCGAATGGGCTGCACACCACGATCCGCTGGCAGATATCGAGTCGGGGAAAGAGTACGAGCGTTTGTTGGATCGCATCGTCGAGCTGGCGCCGGCACCCATTGGCATCGCACGCCGCGGAGTCGAGCCCGCCCGCTAGGGCGTGATCTTGATCTCGTTCTTGACGGAGACCACGCCGTAAACCGCGGCGGCGAGCTTCTCGGCTTCGGCTGACAGCGCCTGCGAGCCGACGTTGCCGCGCAAGGTTACAACGCCTGCCACTGTCTCGACCTGGATGCCACTGCTCCACAGGCGCCGATTGAACTGGATCTTGCTCGCGACTTTCATCGTGATTCCCTGATCGCGCCAGACGCTGGGCTCGGGCGGCGGTGCGATCTGCGGCTCGGGCTGTGGCGCCGCGGCGGGGGTCGCTGGGACTGCAGGCGCCGCAGCGGCAACTGGCTCAGGCGTCGGCCGCTTGTGTTCTGCGATCGACGCGGGCGCCGTCGCAGCATCTTGACCAAGTGGGGAGGGCGTCAGCGGTCTCTGCACGATCGCCGCAGGCGTCGGCTCGACTCGTCGCGGCGCAGTCGGCTTGGGCGTTGCCGCGACGGCCGCTTCCTTCTGTGGTTTCTTCTTCGCTGCGACCGCGGGCTCGGGCGCCTTGCGCGCCGGCTGCAACGGGGAGACTGGAGGCGGCGCGGCTGTCGCGGCAAACGGCGGCGGCGCGGTGGGCGTCTTCGCCGGGCTCGACGGGCGCGCCACCTCAACCGGCTTGGTCTCAGGCGTGGGACTTGCAGCGGCCAGCGGCTCGGGTTTCGCAATCGGAACACGGGCTCGCTGCACCCACCAACCGCCGATCACTGCGCCGATCACGACCGCGGATAGCGCGCCAACAAGCACGGGCCATCGGCGAACCGCCGGTGTCGCAGCCGCTCCAGCCGCCGGGCTGGC
>JAOUGZ010000652.1 GCA_029865405.1 Betaproteobacteria bacterium | reverse complement strand
ACGGCGGCGGGATCGCGATCGCAGGCCCCGGTTGACCCGACGCCGACGCCGCGCGATCGCCGGTACGCGCCGAGGGATTGCTGGGCTCGAACACGGCAGCCGGCATCGTCGGCGCTGCAATGATGGTTTCTTCCGAAATTGCGACATTCGCGGGCGCCGCATAGACGCCAACAATCGCATCCCAGAATGCGCGCGCCGATGCATGGCGTTGCGCGGGGTCCTTCGCCAGAGCGCGCGCCACGACGGCGTCGTAGCGCTCCCATCCCTTGCCGGGATCCACGGCCGAGGGCGCCGGCGCGTCCTGGTGGCAGATCTGGTAGGCAACCTGCTCCGCGCTCCCGGTGAACAGCCGCGACCCGGTCAGGAGCTGGTGCATGACCACGCCGGCGGCGAACAGGTCGGCGCGAAAGTCGACTGTGCCGCCGGCATACTGCTCGGGCGCCATGTAGCCCGGCGATCCCATGACCATGCCCGTCTGCGTGAGCTGCGAGGTTTCGATCCGCGCTATGCCGAAGTCCGCGATCTTCAGCCGCCCGTTGCTCATGATGATGAGATTGGCGGGCTTGATGTCCCGGTGCCAGACGCCGGCGTCGTGCGCGTGCTGAAGTGCGTCCAATAGCTGCGCCATGATGCTCACGATGTCCGGCTCGGAAAAACGCGTGCCGCGGTTGAAGTATTCGCGCAGGCTGTTGCCTTGCACGTACTCCATCGCGATATACGTCACCGCGTCGGACTCACCGTAGTCGTAGACCGCGACAATGCCGGGGTGGGACAAGCGGCCGGCGGCGCGCGCTTCGTTGCGAAACCGCGCCAAGGCCATGCCGGCACGGTCGTCGTCCTCGATCAGCTCCTTGCGCACGGTCTTGATGGCCACCGTGCGGTCGATGCCCGGATCGAATCCCTTGTACACCACGCCCATGGCACCCCGGCCGAGGGTCTCGAGGATTTCGTACTTGCCAAGGCGCTCGCTCGATGTCATGGGGCGGGTCAGTGCGGCGCGCCGCAGGCGCGCCGGTAATCTAGGCGCGGCCCGGATACGCTGTCAAATGCGTCTGCGCGCGCCTCCCGGATCCGTTCGACCCAGGGCGAGGCATGGAGGACGGTATAGTCACGAGACAGACCATGGCGGAACGCGTCCTCGCAGTTCTTTTTGCCGACGTCAGCGGCAGCACGTCCCTGTACGAGCGGCTCGGGGACCGCCCGGCGCTGGACGCCATCGAGTCGGTCCTCGCCGTCTTGCGTTCGACGACCGGCGAGTTCGAGGGACGCGTGGTCAAGTCGCTGGGCGACGAGATCATGGCGGTTTTTCCGTCGGCCGTGGCCGCAGCTCGCGCCGCCGGCTGCATGCAGGGCCGCGTCGCCGCGCTGCCGGCATTCGGCAATATGCGCGTGGGGGTGCGCATCGGCATGCACGCAGGTCCCGTGCTCGAGGAAGGCGGCGACGTCTTCGGCGACGCGGTCAACACCGCGGCGCGCATGGCTGAACTCGCCAAGAGCGGACAAATCGTGACCACGGAGGCAACAGTCGATGCCTTGCCTGGGGCGCTGCGCGATGCGACGCGCGACCTGGACCGGCTCGCGGTGAAAGGCAAGGAGGGGGAGCTGCGCGTGTACGAGCTCCTCTGGCGCGACGACGAGGATCTCACCCTCCTCGGCACGCGGGGTGCCCTTCAAGCCGTCGAGGATCGCGGCCTGCGCCTCGAGCACGGCGGGCGCGTCCTGCTGATGGGCGCGGCGCTGTCGACGGTCCTGCTTGGGCGCGATGCCGGCAACCACGTCGTGATTCACCATCGTTCTGCGTCGCGCCTGCACGGCCGCATCGAGCGCCGGCGCGACAAGTACTACTACACTGATCTCAGCACGAACGGCACGTATGTGGCCGTCGCCGCGGACGCTGAGATACTGGTGCGGCGCGAGCAGATCATGCTTCGCGGGCAAGGCCGGCTGGCCTACGGGCATCCGACGACGGATTCACGGGCCGAGCTGGTCCTGTTCAGCGTGATGTAGGGTCCGGCGGTCGCGCTCTGCCGGCATCTGGCCCGAGGCGAGGCGCCGGTGTATCGTTGCGTCGCGCATCCACCTCGGGATCGACGATGACCTTCAGTCGCGCAAGCCTGCACCTGCTGCTCCTGCCGGTGTTGATTGCCGGATGCGCCTCAGGCGGCGCACCACAGCGCCCGGGCCACACCGTGGAGGCGGTCGGCAAGGTCGTCGACAGTCTGGCGGGCGAGGCCACGCGTCGCGTCGCGTTCGACGGCTATCGCGGTCTGGCGGTGGTCGTCAGCCCGGCGAACCAGTCGGGCAACGCGGTGGAGCTGATGGTTGCGGAATTCCTGCG
>JAOUGZ010000673.1 GCA_029865405.1 Betaproteobacteria bacterium | reverse complement strand
TCTCACGGTGCGCGAGAACCTCGTGGCCACCGCCGCGAATCGCGGCGGCGCAGGACCCGCCTGGACGCTGGAACGCGTCTTCGGCCTGTTTCCCGGCCTACAGGAGCGCCAGCGCCACTACGGCAACCAGCTCTCGGGCGGCGAGCAGCAGATGCTGGCCATCGGGCGCGCCCTGATGACCAACCCGAAGCTTCTGATCCTCGACGAGGCCACCGAGGGCCTGGCGCCGCTGGTGCGCGCGGACATCTACCGCTCGATCGAGCGACTGAAGGCGGAGGGCCTGTCCCTGCTCGTCATCGACAAGGACGTGCGTGCGCTGACGCGCATCGCCGACCGGCACTACGTGCTGGAAAAAGGGCGCGTGGTATGGCGCGGCAGCTCCGCCGAGCTGAGCGAGAATCGGGATGTGCAGCACCGCTACCTCGGGGTCTAAGGAATGATCAGCGCCGAGCAGAATGAGCTCATGACCCGCGTCGGCCCGGATACCCCGGCCGGCAGTCTGCTGCGCAACTACTGGCAGCCGGTCGCGCTCGCAGACGAGCTGCAGGGCGAGCGCCCGGTGAAGGCGGTGCGCCTGTGCGGCGAGGATTTCGTCCTGTTCAGGGCGCGCGCCAGCTATCGCCTCATGCAGCGCCATTGCCCGCACCGCGGCGCCGACCTCGCCTACGGGCGCATCGAGCCGGACGGACTGCGCTGCGCCTTCCACGGCTGGAAGTTCGATGCCGCGGGGCGTTGCGTGGAGACGCCCGCCGAGCCCGCGGGCAGCCGAATGTGCGAGCAGATCCGTCCCGTGTCGTATCCGGTGGTCGAGAAGAGCGGCATCCTCTTCGCCTACCCCGGCACAGGCGAGCCACCGGCGTTTCCGCATTTCGACTGCTTCATCGCGCCCGACACTCACACTTTCGCTTTCAAGGGCTACTGGGACTGCAACTGGCTGCAGGCGCTGGAGGTGGGCATCGACCCGGCGCACGCCTCGTTCCTGCACCGCTACTTCGAGGACGAGGACACCGCGACGAGCTACGGCAAGCAGTTCCGCGGCAAGCCTTCCGACGCCGACTTGCCGATCTCCAAGGTGCTGCGGGAGTACGACCGCCCCGAGATCAGTGTCGCGCGCACCGACTACGGCATCCGCCTGGTCACGCTGCGCAAGCTCGACGAGCAGAAGACCCACGGCCGCGCGACGCACATCGTCTTCCCGCAGGCCTTCGTCATCCCGATGAACGCCGAGATGACGATCTCGCAGTGGCACGTGCCGGTGGACGACGTCGGCTGCTACTGGTACGCGATTTTCACCAGCTTCACGTCGCCCGTGGACAAGAAGACCATGCGCGAGCAGCGGCTGAAGACCTATCCGGCGCCCGACTACAAGCCGGTGTTCAATCGCGACAACGGTTGGGGCTTCAATGCCGAAGAGCAGCGCAAGCAGACCTACACCGGCATGGGCTTCGACATCAATATCCACGACCAGTGGGCCTGCGAGTCGCCCGGGCGCCTCGCCGATCGCACGAAGGAGAACCTCGGCACGACGGACAAGGGCATCGTGCTCTACCGGCGACTCCTGGTCGACGCGATCCAGAAGGCGGCGAAGGGCGAGCGCACGCTGATGATGCTCGACGCCGCGCAGGCCGCTGCGCTCACGGGTCCGCCCGCGGTGGACGGCGTCGGGCCGACCGGGCGTTGGGAGGACTACTACTCTGAAGCCGACGCCGCGCGCCGCAACCGCGCGCC
Source organism: Betaproteobacteria bacterium (assembly GCA_029865405.1). Next base: position 505 of record JAOUGZ010000673.1, on the reverse strand, counting down.
GTGGTCGGCGAAGGCGGCGTGAAGGACCTGCTCAAGGAAGTCGCGGGTCGCGGGCTGGAGGCGGTGCGCTTCGCGTTCGCCGACCAGCACGGACTGCTGCGCAGCAAGACTTTCGCCGCCGCCGAGCTCGCGACGGTATTGAACAGCGGAGTCGGCTTCCCGAGCTCGCTGCTGGCGAAGGACACATCCAACAAGACCGTGTTCCCGGTGTTCACTGCGGGCGCGGGCTTCGGCATGCCCGAGATGCAGGGCGCCGCCGATGCGCTGATGATTCCCGATCGCGGTACGTTCCGGGTCCTGCCCTGGGTGCCGAAGACCGGCTGGGTGCTGTGCGATCTCAGGTTCGCCAACGGCAAGCCCGTGCCCTTCGATACGCGTGGGCTCCTGCGCAAGGCGCTGGCGGATCTCGGCGCGGCGGGCTACGGCTATCGCGCCGGGCTGGAGATCGAGTTCCACATCTTCAAGCTGGTGGATCCCCGCTTGCGCCCCGAGGACGCGGGCCAGC
>JAOUGZ010000135.1 GCA_029865405.1 Betaproteobacteria bacterium | reverse complement strand
CCGCGAGGCACAGGCAGTGCACGGCGTAGTACAGGTAGTGCTGCTCGCGCGGCAGCTCGGCGGCGACGCTGCGCCAGGCGTAGGGCGCAACCAGCGCGCCGATCGCCGACACCAGCACCAGCACGAAGGACGACAGCGCGTCCACGCGGTACTCGATGCCCCAGGGCGGCGGCCAGCTGCCCATGGCGTAGGAGATGACGCCCGAGCGCGCCACCTCCGCGGCGAGCCCGAGGCTCGCGCCGAAGGCGAACACGCTCGCCGCCACCGCGAGCGCCCAGGCGAGGCCGGGGTGGCGCAGCAGCACGATGAGCGGCGCCGCGACAAGCGGCACCACCACCTGCAAGGCGGGCAGGTGCTCCGCGATCACGCGCCGTCCCCGCGCCCCGCGTCTGCCCGGTCCGCCGCGACGATCTCGTCTTCCTCGATGCTGCCGTAGGCCTCGCGGATGCGCACCACGATGGCGAGGCCGAGCGCCAGCGTGGCGATGCCCACCACGATCGCGGTGAGGATCAGCACGTGCGGCAGCGGGTTGGAATACAGCTGGTAGGCCTCGGACAGGATCGGCGCGGTGCCGCCGATCAGCTTCCCGGGCGCGATGTACAGCAGGTACACCGAGGTCTGGAAGATCGACAGCCCGATGAGCTTTTTCACCAGGTTGCCGCGCGCGATCATGATGTACAGGCCCGCCGCCATCAGCAGCACCGTGATCCAGTACGAGTAGTGGCTGGCGAAGGCCTCCATGTCAGCGCGCGCCGGGATCGCGCCCGCGCCCCGCGAACATGTAGAAGATCTTCAGCATCACGCCGGACACCGTGATCAGCACGCCGAGCTCGACCCAGAAGATGCCGCGATGCTGTCCCTCCACCGGGTTGGCGTGGAGCACGAAGTAATCCAGGTAGTTGCCGCCAAGCGCGAGGCCGGCGAAGCCGACCGCCATGTAGAGAAACGCGCCGAACGCCACCATGGTCTCGACCAGGCGCTCGGGCACCACGCGCCGCGCCGCCGGCAGCCCGAAGATGAGCGCGTAGAAGATGACCGACGCCGCGGCGATGACGCCGGCCTGGAAGCCGCCGCCCGGACCAAAATCGCCGTGGAACTGCACGTACAGCGCGAACATGAGCATGTACGGGATGAGCAGCTTGCCGATCACGCGCAGCACCGGTTCGCGCTTCACGTGCTCTTCTCCCGGCCGCGCCGCGCGCGCCGCAGGAGCGCGATCACGCCGACGCCCGCCGTGAACACCACCACGGTTTCGCCGAGCGTGTCATAGCCGCGGTAGCTGGCGAGCACGGCCGTCACGACGTTGGGTACGCCCGTCTCGGCGAGCGCCTGGCCCAGGTAGCGCGGCACGACATGCGTGTGGATCGGCGCCATCGGGTCGGAGAACGCCGGCAGGCCGAGCGTGCCGTACACCAGCGCGCCGACGATCACCAGCGTCACCACGAGCGGCAGCCAGGGCCGCGCCATCGGCTTCGCCTCCTCGCCGCCGCACAGGTAGAGCGCGCCGAGCAGCAGCACCGTGGAGATGCCGGCGCCGACCGAAGCCTCGGTCATGGCGACATCGACCGCGTCGAGCGCCACCAGCACGGTCGCCATGAGAAAGCTGTAGACGCCGGCGAGCACCACCACCGAAAAGAGGTTGCGCTGCACGATGATGGCGATCACCGTCGCCGCCATCATGGTGAGCAGCGCCTGGATGATCAGGGCTTCGATGGCGCCTCCCCTTCCTCGGTCATCTCGTCGTAGGCCACGCCGCGCTCGCGCGCTGCGTTGGCGAGCGCGTGCGTCGCTGTCGGCGAGGCGAAGAAGATCAGCAGCCCGATCACCACGAGCTTCACCGCCACCAGCGTCCAGCCCGCCTGCAGCAGCATCCCCGCGAGCAGCAGCCCGGCGCCCGCCGAATCAATGACGCTCGCGGCGTGGGTGCGCGGAAAGAAGCTGTGCAGGCGCACCAGGCCCAGCGCGCCGATGACGCAAAAAGCGCCGCCGGCGACGAGCAGCGCCCAGGAGGCTACGTCCAGCGCGGTGCTCACGGCCTCTCCTCGGACCGGCCCGGATCGCCGAGATCGCCGTAACGGAAGAACTTGAGCACCGCGATGGTGGCGACGACGTTGAGCAGCCCGTAGAGGATGGCGAGGTCGAGGAACTCCGGGCGCCCGGTGAGAAAGCCGAACACGGCCAGCATCATCATGGAGAGCGTGCCGATGGAATTGGCGGCGAGCGCGCGGTCGAACACCGTCGGCCCGGCGAGCGCGCGCACCAGCGCCAGGCCGAGCGCGACGAGCAGTGCGAGCGCCGCGGCGGCGAACATCATGGCGCGCGCTCGAAGCGCTCGACGCGCCGATCCATGTCGCTGTCGACCGCCGCGTGCGCGCTCGCGCGGGTGAGCCCGTGCACGAGGAAGCGATCGGGCCCGACCTCGACCGACAAGGTGCCCGGCGTCAGGGTGATGGAGTTGGCGTGCGTCACCAGGCCGACCACGGTCTTCTGCCGCGGCTTGAAGCTCACCACCGTCGGCGACGCCGGCAGGCGCGGATCGAGAATCACGCGCGACACGTCGAGCGCCGACTTGAGAATCTCGCGCACGAGCCACGGCACGTAGACCAGCGCGGCCCAGACCAGGTGCACGGGGTGGCCCTCGCGGTCCGCCACCGCCATGCGGTGCGCGAACCACACCACCGCGAGGCTCGACCCGGCGCCCGCGGCGAGCAGGAACGCCGAATCGTAGATGCCCGACATGAGGAGCCAGAACGCATAGAACAGAACGAAGAGGATCGCGTAGAGGAGCATGGAGTTCGGGCGCCGCGCGCGATTCTAGCCGCTGGCGCGCGGCTTGTCGTCGGCCCAGCGCGCGGCCGATTCGCGCACCGTGTGGGCGAGCGAGCCGTTGGCCGCGAAGCGCTCGCGCAGCCAGCCGGCGTCCGAGTAGCCGCGGCGCACGTCAGCGGCAAGCGCTGCGAGCGCCTCGGCGCCCCCGAGCGCGGCGGCCTGCGGCATGATGCCGGCCAGCGTGTCCAGGATGTCCTCGGCGAGCGGGCGTTTCTTTTCCTCGAACGGATCGATGAGCTGGCCGCGCAGCCCGAAGCGCGCCGCCTCGAAGCGGTTGAAGGCGTTTACCAGGTACACCGTGCGCTTCGCCGGGCGCGGGCGCTCGTCGAGGAACCATTGGGCCAGCGCCTGCGCGTAGGCGGCGAGCTGTGCCGCGCGCGCCACGGTGAGCGGCGTGTCGCACACGCGGATCTCGATGGTGCCGTACTCGGGCTTGGGGCGGATGTCCCAATACAGGTCCTTCATGCTTTCCACCGCGCCCAGGGCATGCATCTTCTCGTAGTACGCGATGAATTCCGCCCAACTCTCGACGAACGGCATGTGGCCGGCCAGCGGAAAGGCGTTGATGGCGGTGAGGCGCGAGGACTGGAAGGACGTGTCCTCGCCCTGGTAGAAAGGCGACGCCGCCGACAGGGCGATGAAGTGCGGCACGTAGCGCGTCATCATGTGCACGAGGTAGACCGCGTCGTCGCCGCTCGCGCAACCGACGTGGATGTGCTGGCCGAATACCGTGAACTGCTTGGCGAGGTAGCCGTAGCGCTCGAGGATGTGCCGGAAGCGCTCGGTAGGGAAGATGCGCCGCGCGCTCCAGCTGTGGAACGGATGCGTGCCGCCGCCGCACACGTGCAGGTTGAGCATGCCCGCCTCGCGCACCACGGCGTCGCGCATCGCCTCCAGCTCCGCGGCGAGCGGCGCGTATTGCGAGTGCACCGCGCTGTTCAGCTCGATCATGCTCTCGGTGATCTCGGGCTTGACGTGGCCCGGCAGCTTCACCTTCGCCAGGCGCCCCAGCAGGTCGGCGGCATCGCGCGCGAGATCATAGTCGTGCGACTGCACCAGCTGCAGCTCGAGCTCGACACCGAGCGTGCGGCCGGGCGAAGGCGTGAAACGCAGATCGTCCATGCCGCCGCCGTCAGGCGCTGCCGGCGGCCGGATCTGCTTCGCCGGCGCGCTTGAGCGCGAACTGGGTGGCGATCGGCCCCAGGATCTGGAGTACCGCCACGGCCGAGAGCACCACCGCGGCGAGCTCGCCGCCGAACGCCGGGTACATGGCTTGGGTGTCGAGCACCATCACCACGGCGAGTCCCGACATCGGCAGCAGCGCGATCGACAGCAGGCCCGCGCCGCCCGCGCGCACCCCGGACAGCCGCCCGAACGCTAGGATCGCAACGCCCTTGCCGAGAAAGCGCGCCACGATGAACGCCGCCACCGCCGCCGCCACCCCCGGCAGCGCCGTGAACTGCACGCTCGCGCCCGCCAGCACGAAGAGGATGACGAAGAACAGCTGCCCGCCATAGCCGAAGCGCAGCGGCAGCAGCACGTGCTCGTAGTCGAAATTGCGCGCCAGAGTGCCCAGGAGGATGACCGTCACCACCACCGACAGGTTCAAGCTGCGCGCGGCGCCCACCGCCAGCACCACCAGCGCGACCAGGAGGATGAACTGGCGGTCCTCGCGCTTGCCGACCCAGCCGGCGAGCCACAGCAGGGCGAGGCTGGCCAGGAACCCGACCAGCGCCGAGCCGCCGAGAATGTACAGCGGGTGCAGCAGCGCCTCGCCCCAGCGCATGGCGTGCTCGAGATGCAGGAACGGCAGCAGCAGCGTGAGCGCCACGTAGGCGAGCGCGCAGTTCACGGCGGTAAAGAGCAGCATGCGCTCGGTCACCTGGCCCGAGGCGCGCAGCTCGTGCGCCACCAGCAGCACCACCGCGGGCGAGGTGGCGGTGCCGATGGCCGCAGCGCTGGCGGCGAGCAGGGGCTCGAAACCGAAGGCGAGCAGCGCCGCGAGCACCGCGCCGAAGCAGAACGCGCTCTCGGCGAGGGCGGCGACGAACAGCCAGCGGTTGCGCCGCAGCCACTGCACGTCGAGACGGTGGCCGAGCTCGAACACGATCAGCCCGAGCGACAGGTCGATCAGCACGCGCGCCTCGCCCAGCGCCCCGGGCCCGAGCAGCCCGGACACCTGGGGCCCGAGGAGCACGCCGGCGAGTACGTAGCCGGTGATGCGCGGCAGGCCGAGCAGGCGCCGCGCCAGCTCGCCCCCGAGCAGCCCGGCGAGCAGCAGCGCGCCGAACAGCGCGGGCTGCCCGAAAGCGGGCGGCAGCTGCGGCAGAAAGCCGAACGCCATCGGTTCAGGCCGCGCGCTGCGCCGCGCGCAGGAACTCATCGAGCAGCGGCGCGCTGTCGAGCACCGATTCGTCGCCCGGCGCGTGGAACTCCGGATGCCACTGCACGCCCAGCACGTAGCTCGCACCGGTGCCGCGGATCGCCTCGACGACGTGATCCGCCTCGGACCAGGCCTCGATGCGCAGGTTGCGGCCCAGCGTCTTCACCGACTGGTGGTGGATCGAATTGACGCGCGCCTTCTCGATGCCGGGGTACAGGCGCGCCAGGCCGCCGCCCGGCTCGAAGCGCACGTCGTGCAGGTTCTGCTCGTAGGCGTCGGTGACGTGGCGCCGCGCCTGCGGCACCTGCTTGGCGATGTCCTGGTACAGCGTGCCGCCGTAGGCGACGTTGATGAGCTGCAGGCCGCGGCACACGCCGAGCACCGGCTTGCCGGCCTCGATGAACTCGTGCAGCAGCTCGATCTCGTATTCGTCGCGCAGGCGGTCGCCCGCCCACTCCAGCGACAGCGGGTCCTCGCCGTAGGTGAGCGGGCTGACGTCGGCGCCGCCCTGCAGCATCAGGCCGTCGAGGTGGCGCGCGTAGTCCGACAGGCGGATGCTGCTGCGGTGCAGGAGCCCGCCCGTGTCCACGGTGGGCACCATCAGCACCAGCACCTCGCGCGTCATCAGCCAGTGCGCCGCCGTCTGCTCGAGGTACTGCCGCGTCTTGCCTTGCAGCCCGAGCGCACCAGGCTGCGGATGCAGGATGCGCGCCGAAACGCCGATCTTGAGCGTCGGCGCGCTCATGCGCCGGCCGAGCCGGTCGGTCAGGGCGCGCAGACGGGCGACGAGCGAGCGCTGCAACCTCAGGCCTTCAGCGCGGCCAGCACCTCGTCCAGCATCTTCTTCGCATCGCCGAACAGCATGCGGTTGTTCTCCTTGTAGAAGAGCGGGTTGTCCACGCCCGCATAGCCCGAGGCCATGCTGCGCTTCATCACGATCGAGGTCTTCGCCTTCCACACCTCCAGCACCGGCATGCCGGCGATCGGGCTCGCGGGATCGTCCTGCGCGCTCGGATTGACGATGTCGTTGGCGCCGATGACCATCGCCACGTCGGTGTCCGGGAAATCGTCGTTCAGCTCGTCCATCTCCAGCACGATGTCGTAGGGCACCTTGGCCTCGGCCAGCAGCACGTTCATGTGGCCGGGCATGCGCCCCGCCACCGGGTGGATGCCGAAGCGCACATTGACGCCTTTCTCGCGCAGGAAGTGGGTGATTTCGTAGACCGTGTGCTGGGCCTGCGCCACCGCCATGCCGTAGCCCGGGACGACGATCACGTTCTTCGCCTCGCGCAGCAGCTCGGCGGTCTCGACCGCGCTGATCGGCACGACCTCGCCCGCCGGTGCCGCACCGGCGGCGGCAGGCTTGCCGCCTTCGGTCCCGAAGCCGCCCGCGATCACGGCGAGAAAGCGCCGGTTCATCGCGCGGCACATGATGTAGGAGAGAATCGCGCCGGAGGAGCCGACCAGCGCGCCGGTGACGATCAGCAGGTCGTTCGACAGCATGAAGCCCGTGGCCGCCGCCGCCCAGCCGGAGTAGCTGTTCAGCATCGACACCACCACCGGCATGTCGGCGCCGCCGATCGCCATCACCATGTGTACGCCGAAGAGCAGCGCGACCACCGTCATCACCACCAGGGGCAGCATGCCGTCGGCGATCGAGTGCGCATGGATGAACCGCCAGCCGAACCAGAGCACCACCAGCAGGCCGGCGAGATTCAGCCAGTGGCGCCCGGGGAGGAGCATTGGCTTGCCGCTGATCTTGGCCGAGAGCTTGCCGAACGCGATCACCGACCCGGAGAACGTCACGGCGCCGATCAGGACGCCGAGGTAGATCTCCACCTCGTGGATGGTCTTTTCCGCGCCCTGGAAA
>JAOUGZ010000134.1 GCA_029865405.1 Betaproteobacteria bacterium | reverse complement strand
GTCCAGGTGGGCGATGAGCTTGAGCTTCATCCTCGGGCGCACTGCCGTTTCGCCGAAGATGGTGCGCACATCGAGCAACCCGAGTCCGCGCACCTCGATGAAGTCCTTGAGCACCGGCGGGCAGCGTCCCTCGAGCGTGTCGGCGGCGAGGCGCGAGATCTCCACCACGTCGTCGGCCACCAGGCCGTGGCCCCGGCTGATCAGCTCGAGGCCAAGCTCGCTCTTGCCCACGCCCGAGTCGCCGGTGATGAGCACGCCCATGCCGAGCACGTCCATGAACACGCCGTGGCGCTCGGTGCGCTCGGCGAGCGCTTTTGCCAGGAAGCGCGCGAGCTTCTCGATGACGCGCGTCGCCGGCAGCGGCGTGGTGAACAGCGGCGTCGCGGTGCGCTCCGCCCGCTCGCGCAGGGTCGGCGACGGGGCAATGCCGTCGGCGAGGATCACGGCCGCCGGCGCGGCGGCGAACAGCGCCTCGGCCAGGTCCTCGAGCGCGCCGGCTTCGTCGGCGCCCGCGACCTGGATGCGGTTGGGATGGGTGAGGTTGAGGTGGCCGATCAGCGCGGCCGCGGCGGCCGGCTCGCGGCGCACGACCGTGTCCGCATCGCGCCCGGCGACCCACGCCAGGGCGAGCGTCTCGCGGTTGGCTTCATGCAACCGCTTGACGTTGACCTGCTGCATCGGGCTGCCACGCGGCGATCAGCTGGTGCAGGGCGGCGGCGTCCGCGGCGGCGCTCATGGCGTCGCGCAGCGCGCGGTCGCTGAACATCTGGGCGAGCTCCGACAGGATCTGCAGGTGCTTCTCGGTGGCCTGCTCGGGCACCAGCAGCACGAAAAGCAGGGTCACCGGCCTGCCGTCGGGCGCGTCGAAAGGCACCGGCTGCGCGAGGCGCACGAAGGCGCCCAGCGCGTCCTTCAGGCCCTTGATGCGCCCATGCGGGATGGCCACGCCCTGGCCCAGGCCGGTAGAGCCGAGGCGCTCGCGCGCGAACAGGCTGTCGAACACGAGGCTGCGCGCGATGCCGTGGTGGTTCTCGAACATCAGCCCCACCTGCTCGAACAGGCGCTTCTTGCTCGAGACCTGCAGGTCGAGCAGCACGTTGGCGGATGGAAGCAGTTTCGCGACGAGACTCATGATCCAGCGCCGACGCGGCGGCGCAGCAGAGGGCGCGGATTATAGCCCAAGGCAGGGCCCGGCGCGCAGGCCGGGGCGAGGATCAAACATTGTCAGCGCGCTTGAGCGCTTCGTGCGGCTTGGCGCTGCGCTTGGCCTTGTACTTGAGCACCTGCCGGTCGAGCTTGTCGGTGACGAGGTCGATGGCGGCGTACAGGTCCTGCTCTTCGCTGGCGCAGTGGATGTCCTTGCCGCGCACGCGCAGGGTGACTTCCGCCTTCTGCCTGAGCTTGTCGACCGACAGCACCACATGCGCGTCGATGACGTGGTCGAAATGGCGCGTGACGCGCGACAGCTTCTCCTGCACGTAAGTGCGCAGCGCCGGCGTGATTTCGAGGTGGTGGCCGCTCACGTTCAGGTTCATGAATTCCTTTCTAGAGGGTCTTTCGCTGATTGACGGGCGGGATCTGCAAAGATTCCCGGTATTTGGCGATCGTGCGGCGCGCCACGACGATCCCCTGCTGGCCGAGGATCTGCGCGATGCTCGCGTCCGAAAGCGGCGCACGCGCGTCCTCGGCGCTCACCAGCTGCCGGATGAGGGCGCGGATCGCGGTCGACGAGGTCGCGCCGCCGGCGTCGGTGGCGAGCTGGCTGCTGAAGAAGTACTTCAGCTCGAACGTGCCGCGCGGCGTCGCCATGAACTTCTGCGTGGTGACGCGCGAAATCGTGCTCTCGTGCAGGCCGAGGGTCTCGGCGATCTCGCGCAGCACCATGGGCCGCATCGCCACTTCGCCGTGCTCGAAGAAATGGCGCTGGCGGTCGACGATCGCCTGCGACACGCGCAGGATGGTGTCGAAGCGCTGCTGCACGTTCTTGATCAGCCAGCGCGCCTCCTGCAGCTGCGAGGCGAGCGCATTCGAGCCGTTGCGCGCGCTGCCGGCGAGGTCCGCGTAAAGGCGATTGATGCGCAGGCGCGGCATGGCGTCGGGATTGAGGCTGGCGCGCCACACGTTGCGGGTCTTCTTCACGATCACGTCCGGGATCATGTAGCGCGTCTCGACGCGCGCGAACGCCGCGCCCGGGCGCGGGCTGAGGCTCTGGATCAGCTTCTGCGCCGCGCGCAGGTCCGCCTCCTGCGCGCCGGTCAGGGCGCGCAGCCGCGCGTAATCGCGCCCGGCGAGCAGCTCGAGATGCTTGCCGACGATCTGCGTGGCGAGCGCGCAGGCCGGGTGCGCGGCATGGGCGCGCAGCTGCAGCAGCAGGCACTCCGCCGGCGATCGCGCGCCGACGCCCGCGGGCTCGAAGTTCTGCAGGTGCCGCAGCGCGATGCCGAGCTCCTCGAGATCGACCTGGGCCTCGTCGGCAAAGAGCGCGACGATCTCCTCCAGCGGCTGGGTGAGGTAGCCGTCCTCGTCGAGCACGTCGATCAGCAGCGCGACCAGCGCCCGGTCGCGCTCGCCGATGCCCGTGAGCGTGAGCTGCTGGTTGAGATGGTCGCGCAGCGTCGGCGTGTCGGGCGCAGCCAGCGCGCGGTCGCCTTCCTCGTCGTCGTCGCCGCGCGGCGCCGGCGCGGCGATCTCGGCCAGCCAGTCCTCGGGCCGCTCCGCGGGCTCCGCCGCCGCCTGCGTGGCGGCTTCCGACGCGCTTTGCGTTGCGTCGCGCGGCGGGGTGAAGGCGGCCTGCGCATCGCCCTCGATGTCCTCGCGCTCGAGAATCGGGTTTTCCATCAGCAGGCGCTCGATTTCCTGGTTCAGCTCGACCGTGGAGAGCTGCAGCAGGCGGATCGACTGCTGCAGCTGCGGCGTCAGCGTGAGGTGCTGCGAGAGCCGGAACTGCAGAGTGGGCTTCATGGAGGCAAGGAGACTGCGGCGCGCGGCCGGCTACATGCGGAAATGCTCGCCGAGATATACCCGGCGCACGCTGTCATTATAGACGATCTCCTCGGGATGGCCGGAGGCGAGCACCGCGCCTTCGTTGATGATATAGGCCCGATCGCAGATGCCGAGCGTCTCGCGAACGTTATGATCTGTGATGAGCACGCCGATGGCGCGCTCCTTCAGGAAGCGGATGATGCGCTGGATGTCGAGCACGGCGATCGGATCGACGCCGGCAAAGGGCTCGTCGAGCAGGATGAAGGCCGGCCGCGTGGCGAGCGCGCGCGCGATCTCGAGGCGCCGGCGCTCGCCGCCCGAGAGCGACAGCGCCGCGTGCTTGCGCAGGTGCGCGATGTTGAGATCCTTGAGCAGCTCCTGCAGCCGCGCCTCGACGTCGCCGGCGCCGAGCCCCTGCAGCTCGAGCACCGCCTGCACGTTCTCCTCCACGGAGAGCTTGCGGAACACCGAGTTTTCCTGCGGCAGATACGAAATCCCCAGGCGCGCGCGCGCGTGGATCGGCAGGTGCGTGAGCTCGCGCCCGTCGAGGTGGATGCGGCCCGAATCGGCGGCGATCAGGCCGACGATCATGTAGAAGCAGGTGGTCTTGCCCGCGCCGTTGGGGCCGAGCAGCCCCACCACCTCGCCGCTCGAGACTTCGAGCGACACGTCCTGCACCACCGCGCGCGACTTGTAGCGCTTGCGCAGGCGCTCGCAGCGCAGCAGGCTCACTTCTTCGCCTCGGGCTTCTTTGCCGCGGGCGCCTCGCCGTCCGGCGTCTTCGGCTGGATCACGGCGCGCACGCGCGAGCCGGGCGCGTCCTTCGCGCTGGACACCGAGAAGAACTCCGAGCGCTGATCGTAGAGGATGTAGCTGCCGCGCACCTCGTCCTTGTCGCGGGTCACATGCGCGTCCTGGTGCAGCTCGATGCGCTCGTTCTTCTCGTCGATCTCGATGCGGCCGGCCTGCCCTTCGATCCACACGCCTTCCGCGCCGCCGCGCGGGTCGCTCTTCTGGCGCAAGCGCACCGGGCTGCCCGTGGCGCTGGCGTGCTGGAAGCCGTCGGCGTCCTGGCGCACGACGACGCGCTCGGCCTGCAGCTGCAGGGTGCCCTTGGTGAGCACCACGCCGCCCTCGAAGATGCTGATGCGCCGCGCCTCGTCGGAGGTCATCCGGTTCGCTTCCACCTGCGTGGGCTTTTCCCGATCTGCCTTTTCGGCCCTGGCCGAAAAGGCAGACACGATGGCGATCGCAATGGCGAGGGCGGTCGCGGTACGCCGGCCCATCATTGTTGTGTCGCCTCCGCCTCGAACACCCCCCGCACCTGCGCCTGCAGCGTCAACTGGCGTGTTTCGTTGTCGTACTCCATGCCCAGGCCGACGAGCGTACGCCCGCGCTCGCTGATGCGCACTTCCCGATCGGTGCGCACCAGGGAGCGCGCGCGCACCACGTGCAGGAAGCTCGACTGCATGCGGGTCTCGACGGAATCGGCGCCAGCCTCGCGCAGCAGCAGCACATTGTCGTGCAGGAACAGCTCCTCGCCGTCGCGCGACAGCATGCCGCGGTCGGCGCTGAGTACGAGGCGCGGCCGCTCGGGCCGGGACTGCAGCAGGCGCGGCGCCACCAGCGCAGTCGTGTCGTCGTCGGGATAGTGCACCATCTTCGCCGCCGAGAGCGTCGACTCGGGCGCGCCGGCGCGACTGAAGTGGGTGATGGTGAACTCCTCGACGCTGTAGTCCGGATCATGGCGCAGCTGCGCCGGCGGCGCCGGCACCTCGCGCGCGGTGCGTTCCAGCCAGAAGCTGAGCAGCGCCAGCGCGAGCATCAGGACGAGAGGAAACAGCCGCGTGGTGGACATCTTCACGCGAGGTACCTCGCCAGCGCGTTCTCCAGACGGCCTTGCGCGCCGAGCACGTACTCGCACACCTCGCGCGCGGCACCGGCGCCGGCCGGCGCGTCCGGCACGTAGTGCGCGCGCCGCAGCGCCAGCGCGTGCGCCCCCGGCGGCGCGCAGGCGAAACCGCAATACCCGAGCACCGGCAGGTCCGGCAGGTCATCGCCCATGTAGCCGGCGGCGCCGGGCTCGATGCCGAGCTGCGCGAGAAGCCGCTCGAACGCCGGGCGCTTGTCCTCCACGCCCTGCAGGACGTGGCGCAGGCCGAGCTCCGCGGCGCGCACTGCAAGCGCCGCCGAACGCCGCCCGGTGAGCAGCGCCGCCGCGATGCCGCATTCGGCGAGCAGCTTCAGCCCGTGGCCGTCGCGCGCGTGGAACGCCTTCAGCTCCTCGCCCCGCGGCCCGTACCACAGGCGCCCGTCGGTGAGCACGCCGTCCACGTCGAATACCATGAGCCGGAGGCGCGCGGCGCGCTCGAGCGCGTCGGCGGAAACCTGCGCCATCGCTTCAGACCACCTTGGCGCGCAACAGGTCGTTCATGTTGAGCGCGCCGACCAGTTCTCCCGCCGCATTGACCACCAGCAACTGGCTGATGCGGTGACGTTCCATCAGGGCCACCGCCGCCGTGGCCAGGGCTTCGGGGGCGATGGTGCGCGGGTTCGGGGACATGACGCGCGCGACGCGCGCCGACTTCAGCGCCGCCACCTTCTTCAGCGCGCGGCGCAGGTCGCCGTCGGTGAAGATGCCGCGCACGCGCCCTGCCGCGTCCACCACCGCGGTCATGCCCAGCCCGCCGCGCGTCATCTCGTCCAGGGCCTGCTTGAGGGTGGCGCTCTCCCGCACCTTCGGCACATCGGCGCCGCGATGCATGACGTCGGCGACGTGCTTGAGCGCTTCGCGATGCAGCGACCCGCCCGGGTGCGAGCGCGCGAAATCCGCCGCCGAAAAGCCGCGCGCGTCGAGCAGCGCAATGGCCAGCGCATCGCCCAGGGCGAGCGCCGCCGTGGTGCTGGCGGTGGGCGACAGGTTGAGCGGGCAGGCTTCCTTCGCCACCGCCGCATCCAGATGCACGTCGGCTTCGCGCGCGAGCGTCGAATCCGCCTGGCCGGTGATCGCCACCAGTTTCGCGCCTTCGCGCTTGATGGCCGGCACGATGCGCAGCAATTCGGCGCTTTCGCCCGAGTTGGACAGGGCGATGAACACGTCCTCGGCGCGGATCATGCCGAGATCGCCGTGGCTTGCCTCCGCGGGGTGCACGAAGTAGGCCGGGGTGCCCGTGCTCGCCATGGTCGAGGCGATCTTGCGCGCGATGTGTCCGGACTTGCCGATGCCGCTGACGATCACGCGGCCGCGCTGGCCGTCGAGGCATCTCTGGATGAGGCGCAGCGCCGCGAGAAAGCGCTCGTCGACGCGCTCGATCAGCGCGCGCACGGCCTCGGCTTCGACCGCGAGGACGTGTCGCGCGAGCTCCAGCGCGCCCTCGCCGGTCCGCGTCGCGCTCTGCCGCTCGGAGCGCACTGCGCTTATCATAGTCGCGAAGTATAACGCTCCCCTTCGCCGACCCTTCGGGTGCCCATGGACGCCACCGGCCTCGCGCTGCAACCGGTTCTCGTGCTGCTCGCGGGCGGCGTCCTCGCCGTGGTGGCGTGCCGCAAGCTGGGGCTGCCGCCGATCATCGGCTACCTGGGCGCCGGCGTGGCGCTCGGGCCGCATGCGGCGGGCCTGGTCGCCGATACCGGGGCGGTGCGCCATCTGGCCGAGTTCGGCGTCGTGTTCCTGATGTTCTCCATCGGGCTGGAGTTCAGCCTGTCGAAGCTGCGCTCGATGGGCCGCTCGGTATTCGGGCTCGGCCTGTCGCAGGTCGTCGTGAGCATCGCCCTGTGCACGGCAGTGGCGCTTGCCGCCGGCGGCAGCTGGCAGGCGGGCATCGCGCTCGGCGGCGCGCTCGCCATGTCCTCGACGGCGATCGTCTCGAAGCTCCTCGCCGAGCGCCTGGAACTGGACACGCCGCACGGCCGCGACGTCATCGGCGTGCTCCTGTTCCAGGATCTGGCGGTGGTGCCGCTCCTGATTCTCGTTCCGGCGCTGGGCGGGCCGATCGAGGGCATCGGCCGCGACATCGCCGAGGCGCTCGCCAAGGCCGCGGTGGTGCTCGCCGTGCTGCTGGTGGCCGGGCCGCGCATGATGCGCGCCTGGTTCGGCGTCATTGCG
>JAOUGZ010000672.1 GCA_029865405.1 Betaproteobacteria bacterium | reverse complement strand
CCGCTGAATTCGTACTTGCGCAGCAGGGCAGGATCCACCACCAGAGCGCGAGAGGAAATCATGGCATCGGTCATGGCAGGATCGATCGTCCGGTGATGCTGTCCCCGAAGCACCAAGCGTGCCATGCCGGCGCTCCGGGTTGCGATAGATCAAACCCAGGGACCCAAGCGCTCTCATAGAATGCCCGGGTTCCGGTGGGAGACCGAGATGCAGGGGCGAAACGACAACGCGGGGCTGCTGGTCATGCTTGCGCTGGCGGCGGTGTTGCTTGCTGCGTGCCACGGCGGCGCGACGAGCACTCCCGAGGCGACGGCCCTGGTCACCCAGGCGCAGCGCGATGCGGCGCTGGACGGGGCTGACTGGACGAAGAAGGTCGACCTCACGATCACCATTCGCGATTACGGTTACCTGCCGCGCGAGCTGCGGCTGCGCAGCGGGCAGCCGTACCGGATCACGCTGGTGAACCACGGCTCGGTGCCGCACTACTTCACGGCGCCGGAGTTTCTCGCCACCGTCGCCGCGCGCAAGGCGGAGGTACCCCACCAGGCCGAGGTCAAGGCGCCCGTGTTTGCCGGTTTCGAGATCCAGCCGCGGGGAGGCTCGCTGAATGTCTACCTGGTTCCCCTGCGCACGGGGTCCTACCGGGCCTATTGCCACTTGAAGGACCACCTCGCCATGGGTGTCGAGGGCGTGTTGGTCGTCGAATGAGCGGCTGGCGCTCGAACTGGTGTCGCCTGCTCGCAGGCGCCATCGCGGCGCTGTGTGTCGCAGCGTTCGCGCCGCGCGCCGAGGCGCAGGCCAGCGCGGCCGAGCTGCAGAGCGCCGTCAACAAGGCCGGGCGGCAGCGCATGCTCACGCAGCGCATCGTCAAGCTGTACTGCCAGGTCGGCATGGGCTTCGCGACCGCCTCCGCGCGCACCCAGCTCGCGGAATCGGTCGTGCTCTTCGAGCAGCAACTGGCGGAACTGGCGCGGTTCGCGCGCTCGGCGGGCGCGCGCCGCGCGCATGAGCAGGTGTCGCGGCTGTGGCCGGCGGCCAAGGACCTCGCCACGCGCCCGGTGAGCCGGGATCAGGCGCTGCGGCTGCACGCAGCAAGCGAGGCACTGCTCGAAGCGGCGGACGCGTTGACACACGAGCTCGAGGCGGGCGCGCCACTCGGTGCGCTGGTGAACCTCTCGGGCCGCCAGCGCATGGTGTCGCAGCGCCTCGCGAAGCTGTACATGCTGCGCGCCTGGAAGATCGCGGTGCCGGGGCTCGCCGCGGACATGGAGTCCGCGCAGGCCGAGTTCGCCCGCGGGCTCGGGCAGCTCATGCGATCCGGCGAGAACACGGCGGAGATCGACCGAGAGCTCTACGCCGTCGCCGTGCAGTGGGAATGGTTCAGGAGCGCCCTCAGCTACGAGGGCATCGCTTCCTACAGCCTGGTGGTGGCTGATGCGAGCGAGAACATCTTGCGCAGCCTGGAACGCATCGTCCAGCAGTACGAAACGGCGGGTAGCCGGTGAACCGCGGCCGCGTCGTCCGCCTTGGACCAGATTGACCGAATCGCGCTGAATCCGGGACGCGGAGCTGCTCTGGGGCGCGTGCGCCCAGCCAGGGTGGGACCCCTTCCCTGCTCATCAGGTCGGGAAGTGGCGGAGAGAGAGGGATTCGAACCCCCGGAACTCTTACGAGTTCAACAGATTTCGAGTCTGCCGCAATCGACCACTCTGCCATCTCTCCGCAGCAGGTGGGATTTTATCAGGGCCGCGCGAGCCTCTCGATCCCGCCCATGTGCGCGCGCAGCGCGGACGGAATCGTGACCGATCCGTCGGCATTCTGGAAATTCTCCAGGATCGCGACCAGCGTGCGGCCGACCGCGAGCCCGGAACCGTTCAGCGTGTGCACCGGCTCGA
Organism: Betaproteobacteria bacterium; assembly: GCA_029865405.1. Next base: position 344 of record JAOUGZ010000672.1, on the reverse strand, counting down.
TCTTGCCCTTGTCGCTGCGAAAGCGCGCCTGCATGCGCCGCGCCTGGAATGCCTCGAAATTCGAGCATGAGCTGATTTCGCGGTAGGCGTTCTGGCCGGGGAGCCAGGCTTCGAGATCGTAAGTCTTGGCTGATGAAAAGCCCGTGTCCCCGGTGCACAGCGTGATCACGCGGTAGGGCAGTTCGAGCCGCTGCAGAATCGCTTCCGCGTGCGCGGTGAGCTCCTCGTGGCCGTCGTAGGACTTCGCCGGGTGCACGATCTGCACCAGCTCGACCTTGTCGAACTGGTGGTTGCGGATCATGCCGCGCGTGTCCTTGCCCGCGGCGCCGGCTTCCGAGCGGAAG
>JAOUGZ010000671.1 GCA_029865405.1 Betaproteobacteria bacterium | reverse complement strand
GATGAGCTTCGTCGTCGGCGCGCTGATCTTCTTCGTCGCGCTGCTCGACGAGTTCGTGGTGCTGGCCGCGGGCGGCACGCCCGCCTACCGCCGCGCGGAGGACGCGCACCGCAGCGGCGTCGTGCCACAGGACGCCCCCTGATGGGCACGCTGACCGTCGCCGCCATCCTGCTCGCTGTCCTGCTGGTGCTGCTCGCGGGCGGCCTCTGGATCGCGATGGCGATGAGCGTCGTGGCCTGGGTGGGACTGCAGTTCTTCACCACCAGCCCGCCCGACGTGAACCTGTTCCAGGCCTACTGGGGCTCGAGCGCCTCGTGGACCCTCGCTGCGCTGCCGATGTTCGTATGGATGGGGGAGATCCTGTTCCGCACCAAGCTGTCGGAAGAGATGTTCAAGGGCCTCTCGCCCTGGCTCGGCTGGCTGCCCGGGCGCCTGATGCACGTCAACATCTTCGGCTGCGCGATCTTCGCCGCGGTGTGCGGGTCGTCGGCGGCGACGGTGGCCACCATCGGCAAGGTGGCGCTGCCCGAGCTCGCCAAGCGCGGTTACGACGAGCGCACCAGCGTGGGGTCGCTGTGCGGCGCGGGGACGCTGGGCCTGCTGATTCCGCCCTCGATCATCATGATCGTGTACGCGGTCGCCGCCGAGGTGTCGATCCTGAAGATGTTCCTCGCCGGCGTCTTCCCCGGCGCGCTGCTGGTGGCGCTCTTTTCCGGCTATATCGTCGCCTGGGCGCTGCTCAACCCGGGAAAGACGCCGGCCGCCGTGGAGAAGATGGCGTTCGGCGAGCGCGTGCGCCGCGCGAAGAACCTGATTCCCTGCCTGGTATTGATCTTCTTCATCATGGGCGTGATGTTCACCGGCGTCGCCACGGCCACCGAGGCCGCGGCCTTCGGCGTGCTCGGGGCGCTCGCCATCGCCTGGTGGAGCGGCACGCTCACGCGCGCGAGCTTCGCCACCAGCCTGATGGGCGCGACGCGCCTCTCCTGCATGATCCTGTTCATCCTCGCCGGCGCCTCGATGCTGTCCTCGTGCATGGCGTTCACCGGCATCCCGCGCGCGCTCGCCGAGTGGGTCGCGGCCTCGCAGTTCAGCCCGTACGCCCTGATTGCGGTGCTGGCGCTGATCTACCTGCTCCTCGGCATGGCGATCGACGGCATCTCGATGATCGTGCTCACCACCTCGATCGTGCTGCCGATGATCGACGCCGCCGGCTTCGACCTGATCTGGTTCGGCATCTTCATCGTGCTGCTGGTGGAGATCGCGCAGATCACGCCGCCGGTCGGCTTCAACCTCTTTGTGCTGCAGACCATGGCCAAGCGCGAGGCGAACTACGTTGCGCGCGCGGCAATCCCGTTCTTCTTCATGATGCTCCTCGCCATCGCGGTGGTGACGGCGTTTCCGGGGCTCGCCACCTGGCTGCCGGACGCGATACTCGGCGTGACGAAAAAATAGGGACAGACCTCATTTTCCATTTGGTGGAAAATGAGGTCTGTCCCCCATTTATGTCCGAGCCCATCTACCTCACCAAGGACATCCGCCGCATCGAAGAGGCGGCGAAGGACGTCCCCCTGATGGAGCGCGCCGGCGCCGCCGGCGCCGAGCTCGCCGCGCGCCTGTGCGCCGACACCGCCAAGGACGTGCTGGTCCTCGTCGGCCCAGGCAATAACGGCGGCGACGCGAAGATCGTCGCCGAGCGCCTGCGCCAGCAGTTCTTCCGCGTCACGCTCGCCGGCGCCGCCGAGGCCGCGACGCTGCCGATGGAGAAGAACTGGGGGCTGGTGGTGGACGGGCTCTTCGGCATCGGCCTGGAGCGCCCGGTGGAAGGCGACTACGCGCGGCTCGTCGACTACGCGAACGCGCAGCGCTGCCGCGTGCTCGCCCTCGACATTCCCAGCGGCATCGCGTCCGATACCGGGCGCGTGCTCGGCCGTGCGGTGCGCGCCACGCACACCGTGACCTTCATCGCGCTGAAACCCGGGCTGCTCACGCTCGACGGTCCTGATTACTGCGGCGATCTGTCGGTGGCCGACCTGGGGCTCGACCTGAAGAAGCTGGCGCGGCCGATGGCGTGGAAAGCCTCCCCGGACCTGTTCGCCGAGGCGCTCAAGCCGCGGCCGCGCAATTTCCACAAGGGCCAGGCTGGGTCGCTCGGCATCCTCGGCGGCGCCACCGGCATGACCGGCGCGGCCCTGCTCGGCGGGCGCGCGGCGCTCAAGCTCGGCGCAGGGCGCGTCTACGTCGGCAT
>JAOUGZ010000133.1 GCA_029865405.1 Betaproteobacteria bacterium | reverse complement strand
AGGCGCCGATGCCCGCGCCTGCGGCGCGGATGCGCTCGGCGAGCGTGCCCTGCGGCACGAGCTCGAGCTCGATCTCGCCCGCGCGGAACGCCTTGTCGAAATGCCAGGAGTCGCTCTGGCGCGGGAACGAGCACAGGATCTTCTTCACGCGCTTCCTGCCGATCAGCGCCGCGAGCCCGGCGTCGGCGTTGCCGGCGTTGTTGTTCACCACCGTCAGGCCCTTCGCGCCCTGCGCGATCAGCGCTTCGATCAACTGCGCGGGCATGCCCGCGTTGCCGAAGCCGCCGATCATGATCGTCGCGCCGTCGGGCACGTCGGCGAGGGCTTCCTCGGCGGTGGCGATGAACTTGTCGATCATGGCGGCGCTGCTGCGGTCCGGGGCATTATAAACTCCGCCCCCATGCCCACCTCCCACGTGTTCCAGGCCGCGCCGCTCCGGCGCGCCATCGAAGCCATCGTCGCCGCCGGCGGCAGCGAGCCGCGCGAAGCCGAGCTCGTCGCCGAGAATCTCGTCACCGCCAACCTCACGGGGCACGACTCGCACGGCATCGGCATGATCCCGCGCTACGTCGAGTCGCTGCAGGAGGGCGGCCTGCGGCCCAATCGCCATCCGCAGGTGAAGTTCGACGGCGGCGCGCTGGTGGCGCTCGACGGCCAGGCGGGTTACGGGCAGGTGATCGGGCTGGAAGCGACCGACATCGCCATCGCGCGTGCGAATCAACACGGCGTGTGCGTGATGGCGCTCGCCAACTCGCACCACCTGTGCCGCATCGGGCAGTGGGCGGAGCAGGCGGTGGCCGCTGGCCTGGTCTCGATCAGCTTCGTCAATGTCATCTCGCGCTCCATCGTCGCGCCCTTCGGCGGCAGCGATGCGCGCTTCGGCACCAATCCCTGCACCATCGGCATACCGCTCCCGGGCCAGCCGCCCTTCATCCTCGACATGGCGACCAGCGGCGTGGCGCAAGGCAAGGTGCGCGTCGCGCACAACAAGGGCGAGAAGCTGCCGCCAGGGCTGCTGCTCGACGACAGGGGCAACCCGACGCTCGAGGCGCGCTATGGCGTGATCGAGCCGTTCGGCGCGCTCACCACGTTCGGCCTGCACAAGGGCTACGGGCTCGCCGTGGCGTGCGAGCTGCTCGGCGGCGCGCTTACCGGCGGCGGCACCTGGCACACCGAGGACCGCTCCAAGAAGCGCGTGCTGAACGGCATGCTCAGCATCCTCATCGATCCGAAGAGACTTGGCACCGACGCCGTGTTCGGGCGCGAGGCGGGCGAATTCATCGCCTGGGTGAAGCGATCGCCGCCGGCGCCGGGCAGCGACCGCGTGCGCATCGCGGGCGATCCCGAGCGCGAGACGCGCGCACGGCGCGAGAAGGAGGGCATCGTGGTCGACGCCAACACCTGGCTGGAGATCCACGCCGCCGGGGCGAAGGTGGGCCTGGACGCAACGCGCCTGGATCGCCTCGCCCGCGGCTGAGGCCTGGGTTGTTCTAAGAAGGCACTTGCAGTAGCTTTTGTAAGCTACTGATATATAGTGCATTTTAATTTCCAGATTGGCCCCCAGGAAACCACGCTAAGTCATTGTCAGGCAAAAAGAATTGCCTTGACCATCGGCCCTTTTGTCGCATAGAGTGGAAAAAGGTAGAAAAAAGTGGCGAAATACGGGGAGGTGTGGCTAGGCGCCCCGTTCGCCTGGGAGACAACGGGGCATGGGTGGATCGTTTCACGGCGCAACGGTCGTTACGCTCGACGCGAAGGGCCGGCTCGCCATTCCCACGCGCTATCGCCAGCCGCTGCTCGCCGATGCGCGCCACCTCGTGCTCACCGCGCACCCGGAGGGCTGCGTGCTGCTATATCCGCCCGCGGCCTGGGAGCCGGTGCGCACCCAGGCGCAGTCCTTTCCGAGCTTTCATCCGCAGGCGAGCTGGTGGAAGCGCCTGCTCCTTGGCTTCGAAGAGCATGTGCAGCCCGACGGCTCGGGCCGCATCCTGCTCTCGGGCGCGCTGCGCCAGCATGCGCGGCTCGAGCGCGACGCCATGCTGGTCGGGCAGGGCCACTATTTCGAGCTCTGGGACTCGGGCCTGTGGAACTCCAAGCTTGCGCAGGCGCTCGCGGGACCGGCCAGCGCACCGCCGGGCATGGAGGACTTCTCGCTGTGAGCGCCGATGACGCACCGGCCCGTCCTTGCCGCCGAAGCGCTCGACGCGCTGCTGATCCGGCCGGACGGCACCTACGTCGACGGCACCTTCGGGCGCGGTGGGCACAGCCGCCTGATCCTCGAGCGGCTCGGCCCGCGCGGGCGTCTGATTGCGCTCGACCGGGATCCGCAGGCGGTGGCCGCGGCGCGCGCCATCACCGATTCACGCTTTTCCATCACCCACGCGCCCTTCAGCGCGCTCGCGCAAGCACTGGACGAACAAGGTGCGACGCAGGTGCAGGGGATGCTGTTCGACCTCGGCGTGTCCTCGCCGCAGCTCGACGACCCGGGGCGCGGCTTTTCGTTCCGCGCGGACGGGCCGCTGGACATGCGCATGGACCCGTCGCAGGGCATGAGTGCCGCCGAATGGCTGGCGGTGGCCGACGAAAACCAAATCAAAGAGGTCATCCGGGGATATGGGGAAGAACGGTTTGCTAAACAGATTGCAGCGGCGATTGCTGCTGCTCGCCGGGACGCGCCCCTCCGCACGACCCGCCAACTTGCCGATCTCGTGGGTGCGGCGGTCCGCACACGGGAGCCGGGCCAGGATCCGGCGACGCGCACCTTTCAAGCTCTACGGATTCTCGTCAATCGGGAGCTTGAGGAAGTGTCGCTGATGCTGCCGCAGGCCCTGGCACGCCTCGCCCCGGGCGCTCGCCTGGCGGTGATTGCCTTTCATTCGCTCGAAGACCGCATCGTGAAGCGCTTCCTGCAATCGTGCGCACGGCCCGAGATGCCTCGGGATTTGCCGCTGCGCGCCAGCGAATTGCCACAAGCCTTGCTCAGAATCGTGGGCAAGCCGGTGCGCCCCGCGCACGCCGAAACCGCGGCCAACCCGCGCGCGCGCAGCGCCGTCCTGCGCGTCGCCGAACGCACCCAGGCGGCATACGACCCGACCCTGATCAACCGAATCGAGCCCGACGCGTGGCGCAGCTGAACCTCCTCCTCCTCCTGGTTCTCGCCAGCCGCGCGCTCGGGCTCGTCAACCTCGGGCCCGACGCGTGGCGAAGCTGAACCTCCTCCTCCTCCTGGTTCTCGTCGTCTGCGCGCTCGGGCTCGTCACCTCGCAGCACAAGGCCCGCAAGCTGTTTACCGAGCTCGAGCGTGCGCAGGCGCGCGCGCGAGAGCTCGACGTCGAATTCGGCAAGCTGCAGCTCGAGGCGAGCACCTGGGCCCTGCACACGCGCGTCGAGCGCGTGGCCACCGGCACGCTCGGCATGCGCATGCCCGATGCGCGCCAGGTGCGCGTCATCGGCGCAATGGGGGGCAAGTGAGCGCCGCCGCCCCGGCGCTGGTGCGCCTGCCGGTGTGGCGGGCGCGCTTCGTGATGGCGGGGCTGGTGGCCGCGTTCTTCGTGCTGGCGGCGCGCTCGATCTACCTGCAGGCCATGCAGACCCAGTTCCTGCAGGAAAAGGGCGAGGCGCGCTACAGCCGCGTGCTGGAGGTGCCGGGCACGCGCGGCCGGATCCTGGACCGCAACGGCGAAGCGCTCGCCATCAGCACGCCGGTGCAGTCGGTGTGGGCAATTCCCGGCGACGTCGACGCCAGCCCGGCCGCCGTGCGCCGGCTCGCGGGGCTGCTCGGCACCGACGCGCGCGAGCTGCGCCGCAAGCTCGAGGACCGGACGCGCGATTTCGTCTACCTCAAGCGCCAGATCCCGCCGGAAGCAGCCGAGCAGGTGGCGCGCCTGGGCCTCGAGGGCATCTACCAGCACCGGGAGTACCGCCGCTACTACCCAGGCGGCGAAGTGACTGCTCACCTGGTGGGGTTCACCGGCGTCGACGAGGCCGGCCAGGAAGGCGTGGAACTCGCCTTCGAGGCGAGCCTCGGCGGCATCCCGGGCAGCCGCCGCGTGATCAAGGACCGGCGCGGGCGCGTGGTCGAGGACGTCGAGTCGATCCGCGCGGCGCAGGACGGCCGCGATCTCGCGCTGTCGATCGACGGCAAGATCCAGAGCCTCGCCTATGCCGCGCTGAAGGGCGCGGTGGCGGCGCACAAGGCCAAGGCCGGCGCGCTGGTGGTGCTGGACGTGCGCACCGGCGAAGTGCTGGCGCTCGCCAACGTGCCTTCGTTCAACCCGAACAACCGAGCGCGTCTTTCGGGCGCGCAACTGCGCAATCGCGCCATCACCGACGTGTTCGAGCCGGGCTCGACGCTCAAGCCCTTTACGGTGGCGCTGGCGCTGGAGTCGGGGCGCGTGTCGCCCGCGACCGCGGTGCACATCGGCACCGGCGGCCTGCGCATCGCCAACTACACCATTCACGACCCGCATCCCGAAACCGTGCTCAGCGTGGCGCAGGTGATCCAGAAGTCCTCCAACGTAGGCGCGGCGCGCATCGCGCTCGCGCTGCGGCGCGAGGACCTGTGGCGCATGTTCGACCGCGCGGGATTCGGCGCTGCCCCGCAGACCGGCTTTCCCGGCGAGGCGGCGGGCCGGCTGCGTCCGGCGGACAGCTGGCGGCCGATCGAGCAGGCGACCATGGCCTACGGCCACGGCATCTCGGTGAGCCTGCTGCAGCTCGCGCGCGCCTACACCCTTTTCGCCCGCGACGGCGAGCTGGTGCCGGCGACGCTGCGCAAGTCGGACGCGCCGGCAGCGGGGACGCGCGTGATCAGCGCGCAGACCGCGCGCCAGGTGCGCGCCATGCTCGAGCTCGCGGTGCAGCCCGGCGGCACGGCGCCGCGCGCGCGCGTCATGGGCTGGCGCGTAGCCGGCAAGACCGGCACCGCCCACAAGCAGGAGAACGGCGGCTACGCCGCCGACAAGTACATCGCCTCGTTCGTTGGCCTGGCGCCGGCGAGCGCGCCGCGCCTGGTGGTGGCGGTGATGATCGACGAGCCCGCCAACGGCCAGTACTTCGGCGGCCTGGTGGCGGCGCCGGTGTTCGCGGAAGTCATGCGGGGCGCGCTGCGCGCGCTCGGCGTACCCTACGACGCGCCGCTCGAGCCCGTGCCGCTGCCGGGCGCGGGCGAGGAAGCGCGGGAAAGCACCTGATGCGCGCATGGACCTGTTTGCACAGCTCGCGCGCCAGGGGGCGATGATCGAGCGGCTCGCCGCGGACAGCCGCCGCTGCGCGCCCGGGGTGGCTTTCTTCGCCTTTCCGGGCGAGCGCGTCGATGGCCGCCAGTTCATTCCCGAGGCCATTGCGCGCGGCGCCACCGCCGTGCTCTGGGAGGCGGACGGCTTCGCCTGGCGCAGCGAATGGCGCGTGCCGAACGTAGGCGTGCTGCATCTGCGCCGGCAGGCGGGCGCACTCGCGGATGCGTTCTACGGCCGGCCGTCGGCGGCACTGTGGACCTGCGGCGTCACCGGCACCAACGGCAAGACCACCTGCTCGCAATGGATCGCCGCGGCGCTCACCGGCGCGGGAACGAAGTGCGGCGTGATCGGCACGCTTGGCGCCGGCTTTCCGGGTGCGCTCGAGGATTCGAGCCACACCACGCCCGACGCGCTCGAGCTGCACCGGCTGCTTGCTGGAATGCAGCGCGCTGGCGCCGCGGCGGTGGCGATGGAGGTGTCCTCGCACGCGCTGGTGCAGGGCCGCGTCGGCGGCGTGGCCTTCGATTGCGCGCTGTTCACCAACCTGTCGCACGATCACCTCGACTTCCACGGCTCGATGGACGACTATGCGGCGGCGAAGGCGCGCCTGTTCGAGGCCGAAGGACTCGCCTGCGCGGTGCTCAATCTCGACGATGTATTCGGCGCACAGCTCGCGCAGCGGCTCGCTGCCCGGGGCGTGCGCACCATCGGCACCAGCCTGTTTTCCGCCGCGCCGACGGGCGAGCACCTCTACGCCTCGGCGCTCGACGGCGCTCGCGTGCGCATCGCCTCCAGCTGGGGCGAAGCGGACGCCACGCTCAGCGTGCTCGGCCGCTTCAACGTCTCCAACGCGCTCGGCGTGGCGGGCGCGCTGATCGCCTCCGGCATGCGCTTCGCCGACGCCGTGCGCGCGCTCGAGCGCCTGCCCGACGTGCCGGGGCGCATGCAGCGACTGGGTGGCACGGACGCGCCGCTCGTCGTCGTCGATTACGCCCACAGCCCGGATGCCCTCGACAAGGTGCTGCAGGCGTTGCGCCCGCTCGCCGATGCGCGCGGCGGTCGCCTGGTGGCGGTGTTCGGCGCCGGCGGCGAACGCGACCGCGCCAAGCGTGCGCCGATGGGCGCCATCGCCTCGCGGCTCGCCGATCGCATCGTGCTCACGTCGGACAACCCGCGCGGCGAGGACCCGCTCGCCATCCTGCGCGACATCCAGGCGGGCGTCGGCGTGGCGCATGCGCTCGAGCCGGACCGCGCGCGCGCCATCGCCACCGCCATCGCCGATGCCGCCGACGCCGACGTGGTGCTGCTCGCCGGCAAGGGCCACGAGGCGACGCAGGAGATCGCCGGGCTGCGCCTGCCGTTCTCGGATGCGGACACGGCGCGCGCCGCGCTCGCGCGGCGCGAGCAGCGATGATGAGCCTGGCCGAGACCGCCGCCGCGACGCAGGGCCGCCTGCGCGGCGCCGATGCGCGCTACAGCGGCGTGTCCACCGACTCGCGCGGCATCCGGCGCGGCGAGCTGTTCGTCGCCATCCGCGGCGAGCGCTTCGACGGCCACGAGTTCCTCGGCATGGCGAGCTCGCGCGGCGCCGCCGCGGCGATGGTTGACGCGCGCTTCGACGGTGAGGCGCCGCTGCCGCTCGTGGTCGTGGACGACACGCGCAGGGCGCTGGGCCGGCTCGGCCGCCACTGGCGCGGCCGGTTCGCGCCGGTCGTGATCGGCATCGCCGGCGCCAACGGCAAGACCACCACCAAGGAGATGCTGGCCGCGATCCTGCGCGCGCACGCGGGCGACGCCGCGGTGCTCGCCACGAAGGGCAACCTCAATACCGACATCGGCGTGCCGCTCACGCTGCTCGGCTTGACCGGCGCGCATCGCTACTGCGCCGTCGAGCTCGGCATGAACCATCCCGGCGAG
>JAOUGZ010000132.1 GCA_029865405.1 Betaproteobacteria bacterium | reverse complement strand
CGCCTCGCGGGCCGCAATCGCACGGAGTTCTACCGTCTGCTCGAGCGTCATGCGCTCGAGCCCGCGATGTTCAAGGTCAAGGTCGCGGCTGCATCTTGAGAGGCTGTCGCCGGCGGGCGACAGAGAAATCCGCGCAGGGTCAGGCGCTTGCCGCTGCCGTGAACTGGTTCGTCGTTCCCGGCAGACGTTTCTCGCCGCTCCCGGTGTGCCTTTTCTCCTCTGCCGTTCCCTATCTTCCTGAAAGCAGGGGATTTTTCATATCAGGCACGCTGCTTGCAAGATATTGTGCGAGCCACGATACACAGCGACGCAGCCAATATGGAACACGCCAAAGTGAAATTCGAGTTTCCGGTCTTCGCGCAGGTCGCGGCCGGCTTCGCCATCAGCGCCCTGGTGATGATCGGCATCAGCGGCTCGATCTACAAGTTGATCGCGCCGCAGGGCTGGGTAGTTCAGGCGTTCGGCCACAGTTTCGGCCTGGGCGCGGCGCTGCTCGCCGCGGTCCTGGGCGCCGCCGCGGTCGTGTGGGCGCTGCCCGGCCGCAAGCCCGTGCAGCGCGCGCGTGTCAGCGATGCGGTGGTTTATAGCTTCGCGGCTGCGGGGCTGCTGTACCTCGGCCAGATGCTGGCGCTCGGGAGCGTCTAGACAGAACGCGTCCGCCGCCTACCGCTATTGCTCCCCCGGGGCCCGTCTTCCCCCCCTACAGGCGGGCCCCTTTTTTTTATACGGCGATCGGCGCCTTGATCGCGGGGTGCGGGTCGTAGCCCTCGAGCGTGAAGTCCTCGTAGCGGAAAGCGAACAGGTCGCGCACCGCCGGATTGAGCCGCATCTGCGGGAATGCCTTCGGCGCGCGAGCGAGCTGCGCGCCCGCCTGCTCCAGATGGTTCAGGTACAGATGGGCGTCGCCGAGCGTGAGCACGAAATCACCCGGCTGCAGGTCGCTCACCTGCGCCACCATCAAGGTGAGCAAGGCGTAGGAGGCGATGTTGAAGGGCACGCCCAGAAAGAGATCGGCGCTCCGCTGGTACATCTGGCACGAGAGGCGCCCCTCGGCCACGTAGAACTGGAACAGCGCGTGGCAGGGCGGCAGGGCCATGCGGTCGACGTCGGCCGGGTTCCACGCGCTCACCAGGTGGCGGCGAGAATCCGGGCGCGCGCGCAGGTTGTCGAGCACCTGCCGGATCTGGTCGATTTCGCTCCCGTCGGGTGTGCGCCAGTGGCGCCACTGGTAGCCGTAGACGGGGCCGAGCTCGCCGGTCGCATCCGCCCACTCGTCCCAGATGGACACGCCGTGCGCCTGGAGCCAGCGCACGTTGGTCTCGCCACGCAGGAACCACAGCAGCTCGTAAATGATCGATTTCAGGTGCAGCTTCTTCGTGGTGAGCAGCGGAAAGCTGCCCTCGAGGGCGAAGCGCATCTGGCGCCCGAACACCGAGCGCGTGCCGGTGCCGGTGCGGTCGGACTTGGCCGCCCCGTGCGCCATCACTTCGGCCAGCAGGTCCAGGTATTGCCGCTCGCCGTCCGTCCGGCTCATATGGCGATCATCGCGAAGAGCTCGTGCGCACTCTGGAAGCGTTCGCCGGGAGCTTTGGCGAGCAGGCGATCGAGGATTCCCTGGTACCCGGCAAGGCGCGCGGGCAGCCGCGGAATCGGGCCGTGCACGTGCTGGTAGACCAGGCCCGCCGGACCTTCGCCCTCGTACAGGCGCCGGCCGCTCAGCATTTCGTAGAAGATGACGCCGAGGCTGTACAGGTCCGAGCGGTGATCGGCCGTGCGGCCCAGGCACTGCTCGGGGCTCATGTAGCGGGGCGTGGCGATCACCATGCCGTGCCGCGTCAACGTGGAATGGGCGGTGAGATCCTTCGCCAGGCCGAAGTCGACGAGCACCGGCCGGCCGTTGTCGCGGAACAGGATGTTCGGCGGCTTGAGGTCGCGGTGGATGATGCCGCGCGCGTGGATGGCGTCGAGCGCGCGCGCGATCTGCGAGGTGACGCGCAGCGCCGAGAGCGACGTCATGCCCTCGTGAATGCGCGTCGCCAGGGTGCCGCCGGACACGTACTCCATGGCGATGAACGGATGCTCGCCGGCGAAGCCCTGGTCGTAGATGTGCGCCACGTACTCGTTCTGCAGTCCGGCGACGAGCCGGGACTCCTGGACGAAACGCTTGAAGAACGTCTTGTCGGCGCGCAGGTTCGCGTCGAGCACCTTCAGCACCAGCTGCAGGCCGTCCTGCTCGCGCTCCGCGAGATACACCTGCGCCATGCCGCCTTCGCCGATCTTGCGCAGGCTGCGGTAGCCGGGAATGCGCCGCTCGTCGCCCGCGAGCGGCGCGCCGATGCGCTGCGCGTCGAGCGGCACGGTGCGATGGAACGATGGCGTGGGATCGGCGATCTCGGCGCGCCGCGCCTCCTGCTCGCGGATCGCGTCCTCGATGGAGCGCACCAGGCGCTCGCCCGTGAGGTCGGGCTTCCTCAGGAAGTCCGCGGCGCCGGCCTTCAGCCCCTGCACCGCGAGGTTCTCGCCGCCCGACTCGGTCAGCAGGATCACCGGCGGCGCCGCGGCTTCGCGCAGCATGCCCGCCATCCACGCCAGCCCGTCGCTCGCCGTCGGCTCCACGTACATCAGGACGGCGGCGTAGCCGCCCCCGCGCAGCGCGGACTCCGGATTACCGCGCTCGCGCGGATCCCATTCCTCGATGCCGGCGGCCGGCCAGCGCGCGCGCAGCATGCCGGCCACCTCGCTGCGGGAGTCGCGGGATGGATCCACGATGAGAAAGCGCATAGGGGCGGCGTGGCCCGGATTCTCGCATGAACGGACCGGCGCACCGCGCCCGCTCGCGTGGCGCAGTTCACAGAACGCCGACCAGCCATGCCGCGATATCGGCGATTTCCTCGGCGCACACCGCGTGCGGCATCGGGTACTCGTGCCATTGCACCGTGCAGCCGGCGCTCTCGAGCGCGCGGCGCGACTGCCGCGCGCGCTCGATGGGAATCAGGTCGTCGAGGCTGCCGTGGGCCATGAACAGCGGCACGCCGCGATTCGCGGCGCCCGCCTCCGCGGGCAGCGTGGCGGCGAGCGGCAGATAGGTCGACAGCGCGAGAATGCCCGCGAGGCGCTCGGCGTGCCGCAGCCCCGTGTGCAGCGCGATGGCGCCGCCCTGCGAAAAGCCGGCGAGTACGATGCGCGCCGCGTCGATGCCGCGCCGGCGCTCGCGCGCGACCAGCGCCTCGAGCAGCGCCTGCGAGGCGCGGATGCCGGCCTCGTCTTCGCGTCCCCCGCCCAGCTGCACGATGTCGTACCAGGCGCGCATCGACATGCCCATATTGATCGTCACGGGCCGCACCGGGGCATGCGGAAAGACGAAGCGCACGCGCAGCCCGGGCGGCAGGCGCAATTGCGGCACCACCGGCTCGAAGTCGTGGCCGTCGGCGCCCAGGCCGTGCAGCCAGAGCACCGCGGCGTCGGGAGACGGCGCGGTTTCGACCACGACCGATTCCGGCAATTGCGTCACGCGGGTCGCGGCCGCTGCGCCGACTTCGGCCGGAAGGCCTTCACCACCGCTTCGTCGGTCTCGATATAGGGGCCGCCGATCAGGTCGATGCAGTAAGGCACCGCGGCGAACACGCCGTCGAGCGTCTCCTTGATGGCCTTGGGCTGACCCGGCAGGTTGATGATCAGCGTCTGGCGCCGCACCACGGCGACCTGGCGCGACAGGATCGCCGTCGGCACGTACTTCAGGCTGACGGCGCGCATCTGCTCGCCGAATCCCGGCAGCACCTTGTCGGCGACCGCCAGCGTCGCCTCCGGCGTCACGTCGCGCGGCGCCGGCCCGGTGCCGCCGGTGGTGAGCACGAGGTGGCAGCCGCGGGCATCGGCGAGCTCGACCAGCGCGGATTCGATCACCGGCCGTTCGTCGGGAATCAGCCGTTCCTCGTAGCGCACGGCGGGCGCGACGATCGCCTTGCCGAGCCAATCCTTGAGCGCCGGGATGCCCTCGTCCCGGTACACGCCGCCCGCGGCGCGGTCGCTCGCCGACACCACGCCGATCACGAGCACGCTATTCACCGGCGGCCTCGCGCAGGACGCGGAATAGCTCGCGAAACGCGCGCGGCGGCCGCGCCTCGGCCTGCTCGCGGCGCGCGTTGCGGATCAGCGCGCGCAGCTGCTGCAGGTCGCCCGCCGGATGCGCCTGGGCGAATTCGGTGAGCGCGCCGTCGTCCTCGAGGAGGCGCGCGCGCCAGTGCTCGAGGCGCTGGTGGCGCGCGCGTTCGACGGACGAGCCACCGTGCACCGCCGCCAGCTGCGCGCGGATCGGCTCGGCGTCGATGCCGCGCATCAGCTTGCCGATGTACTGCACCTGGCGCCGCCGCGCCTCGTGGGCGGCGATGCGCCGCGCGTCGCGCACCGCCTGTGCCAGCGCCGGGGGCAGCGCCATGCGCTCCAGGTGCGCGGGCGAGAGCGCGACCAGCTCGGCGCCGAGCGCCTGCAGCTCGTGCATCTCCTGCTTCCTGCGCGTCTTGCTGACGATTTCGTCGTGCATGCCGCTGCTATGATAGCGCGCCATGAAAAACGGCGGCCGCTTCACGTACACGCACGAGCAGCTGAAAGAGCTGGCAGCGCAGGTGCTCGCGCAAGCCCGCCGCCTCGGCGCCAGTGCCTGCGAGTGCGACGTGTCGGAAGGCCAGGGGCTGTCGGTCACCGTGCGCAAAGGGGCCGTGGAAACGCTCGAGCACAACCGCGACAAGAGCATCGGCGTCACCGTCTACCTCGGCGAGCGCCCCGCGGCGCGCCGCGGCCACGCCAGCACCTCGGATTTCTCGGCCGCGGCGCTGGCGCAGACCGTCGAGGCCGCGCTCGCCATCGCGCGCCATACGGCGGTCGACGACTGCGCCGGCCTGCCCGAGCCCGAGCTGCTCGCGCGCGACATCCCGGACCTGGATCTCTATCACCCGTGGGACATCGGCACGGAAGAGGCGATCGGCATCGCGCAGCGGTGCGAGGCGGCGGCGTTCGCGTTGTCGCCGAAGATCCGCAATTCCGAGGGCGCCTCGGTATCGGCGCAGCACGCACAGTTCGTGTTCGCCAACAGCCTGGGCTTCATGGCGGGCTTTCCGACGTCGCGGCACTCGCTCTACGCCGCGCTCATCGCCGAGGACGCGCGCGGCATGCAGCGCGACGACTGGTACAGTGCGGCGCGCGTGCCGGCCACGCTCGCCGACCCCGAGGCGCTCGGGCGCTACGCCGGCGAGCGCGCCCTCGCGCGCCTGGGCGCGCGGCGCCTCGGCACGCGCCAGGCGCCGGTGCTGTTCGAGGCGCCCCTGGCGTCGCAGCTGCTGGGCAGTTTCGTGTCCGCGGCGAGCGGTGGCAACCTGTACCGCAAGGCGACGTTTCTCGCCGGCAGCCTCGGCCAGGCGGTGTTCGCGCCCGGCGTCACCGTCGAAGAGCGCCCGCTCGAGCCGCGCGCGCTCGCCAGCTCGCCGTTCGACGACGAGGGCGTGGCGACGCACCCGCGCACCGTGGTGCGCGGCGGCGTGCTCGAGGGCTATTTTCTAGGCTGTTACGCGGCGCGCAAGCTCGGCATGAAGAGCACGGGCAGCGCGGGCGGCAACCACAACTTGGAGCTGGTGCCCGACGGGCCGGATTTCCGCGGCATGCTGGCGCGCATGCACCGCGGCCTGCTGGTCACCGAGCTCCTCGGGCACGGCGTCAACCTGGTCACCGGCGACTACTCGCGCGGCGCCGCCGGCTACTGGGTCGAAAACGGCGCCATCGCCCACCCGGTCGAGGAAATCACCATCGCCGGCAACCTGCGCGACATGTTCCGGAGCATCGCCGGGGTCGGCAGCGACATCGTGGTGCGCGGCTCGCGCCGCAGCGGCTCGGTCCTGGTGCAGAACATGACCATCGCAGGAGAGTAGAGGCGGGAGAACCCGGACGCGCCCCCACGGTCCAATACCGGCACGGACCTTGCATCGAGTAGGCGATGACTTCCGCACTCAAGTCAAATTCGAACGGCGAGCACCCCGTCGTCGCCTGGGCCGGCATCCTGGCCGTGGTCGTCGCCATCCTCTTGATTCTGTGGGCGCGATTCGAGGTCCACGGGACGCAGGACCTGGAGGACGCGCTGTCCCAGGAGACAACGGCGCCAGCTGCGACCAAGCCCAAGCCGTCGCCGCACGCCGACAGGTCGGCGGACGAGACAAGAGTCGACGAGGCGGTCGCTACCGGCCGCTGGGCGGCGGGCTTCACGCCGTAAGCGCTACGATGCCGTGAAGTCGAGCCGGTCGTTGCGCAGCACGCCATAGATGCGGATCGAGGGGCGGTTGTGCAGCTCCAGCGGCGGCAGAGGCTGCGCGTCAAGTTCCAGCTCCGCCACCGAAATCACGCCCATCAGCGCATCCGAGAGCACCAGCTCGCCGGCGCGTGCGCGGTGCACCAAGCGCTCGGTAATGCTGACGCAGTCGCCAAACACCACCGCATTGCGCTGCGCCGCGGGCCCGGCTTCGCCGTAGACCGCCTCGCCGCGGTGCACGCCGAGCGCGATGGCGCTGCGCAGGCCGTACGCCTGCTCCCAGGATTGCACCACGGCGTCGAACTCGCCGAACAGCTGCTGCGCGGTGCGCACCGCCGAGCGCGCCTGCTCGGCGACCGGGCCTTTGCGGAATACCGCCATCAGCGAATCGTTGTGCACGGCCACGATCTGGCCGCCGTGCTTGGCGACGGCCTGCGCCGCGCAATCGAAAAACTGGTCGGCGAGCCCGAGCACGCGCTCCGCATCGAGCATCTCGGACATGCGCGTGAAGTTGCGCAGCTCGGCGATCAGGATCACCGACTCCGCGCGCACGGCCGCCTGCTTCGGATTCTGCTGGGTCACGGCCGCTGCATTGGCGCCCATGTCTGCGTCCCCCCGCTATGCGACCGGGGCATCGTAGGCAAGGAGCGCGCGCGGCGGGGAGGAATTATTTCCGCCCGGCGCGCAGGCCGGGACGGGCGGCGCGGCGCCGCCGATGGGCGGATCGCCTCAGCCAAGAAAGGCGATCATGGCGACGAGCGCCACGACCAGAGATCCGCCGGCGAGAAACACGAGCGAGGCGTTGGAGACGGTCGGCAGGTCC
Source organism: Betaproteobacteria bacterium (assembly GCA_029865405.1). Next base: position 45 of record JAOUGZ010000132.1, on the reverse strand, counting down.
GGGTCGCGCGGCACCGGGCCGGGGGCGTGCGCATCGTGCTCCTCG
>JAOUGZ010000131.1 GCA_029865405.1 Betaproteobacteria bacterium | reverse complement strand
GACGCTGCGAAGCCTGCCAGGGCGACGGCCTGATCAAGGTGGAGATGCACTTCCTGCCCGACATCTATGTCGCCTGCGACGTGTGCCACGGCACGCGCTACAACCGCGAGACGCTCGAGATCCGCTACAAGACGAAGACCATCCACGACGTGCTGCAGCTCACGGTGCGCGAGGCGCACGCGTTCTTCGGTGCCGTGCCGGCGCTCGCGAGGAAGCTGCAGACCCTGCTCGACGTCGGCCTGGGCTACGTGCAGCTCGGCCAGGCGGCGACCACGCTCTCGGGCGGCGAGGCGCAGCGCGTCAAGCTCTCGCTCGAGCTCTCCAAGCGCGACACCGGCCGCACGCTCTACATCCTCGACGAGCCGACTACCGGGCTGCACTTCCACGACATCAAGATGCTGCTCGACGTGCTGCACCGCCTGCGCGACGCGGGCAATACGGTGGTGGTGATCGAGCACAACCTGGATGTCATCAAGACCGCCGACTGGGTGATCGACCTCGGCCCGGAGGGCGGCGACGGCGGCGGGCATATCGTGGCGCAGGGCACGCCCGAGGCGGTGGCGAAAAACAATGCCAGTCACACCGGCCGCAGCTTAAGAAACACACTAATGACATATGCGCCCAACGATTCAATGCCCTAATCGATCCAAGGCGGGAGCGCCTGCGCATAAGTTGCGCCTAGGGCAGAATGGAACACGCGGGACATTGGGATCAAGTGTTCAAGCTCCTTAAGTATTTCTCCATCGCCAGCTTTATCGCGCTGCTCGTCGCGACGGCGGCGCTTACGGCTCTGCACGAGCGCCTGGCCGTGCGCAATCTCCTGGACGCGCAGCAGCAGCACCATGTCGCGCTGACGCGCCTATCCGCCAACGTCTTCTGGCCGCAATTTTCGTCTTTCTTACGAGATTCGAGCGCGCTGGATGACAGCGCGCTCAAGTCTCATCCTGAGACGGCGAGACTGCATCGCGCGGTTCTCCAGGAGCTGGCCGGAACCCGCACTCTGAAGATCAAGATCTACGATCTCGCCGCCCGCACCGTATTTTCCACGGAAGCCAAGCAGATCGGTGAGGACAAGTCGAAGAACGCCGGGTACCTTTCCGCGCGTGCCGGCCAGCCGGCAACCGAGCTGACACATCGCAACCAGTTCAGCGCCTTCGAGCAGACGGTCGAGAACGTCGACGTCGTATCGTCGTACGTCCCGATCTACGGCAACGACCCGCGAACGGTCGAAGCGGTGTTCGAGATCTACAGTGACGTCTCGTTCCTGCTGCAGAAATTGCGCGAGACCCGCAATACGCTGATTTTCCAGGTGTCCGCCGTCCTGGTGGGGCTTTACCTGGTGCTGTTCTTCATCGTCCGGCATGCCGATGCGGTAATCAAACGGCAGCACCTGCAGCGGCTCATGGACGAGAAAAGCTTGCGCGATGCCCGCGACGAGGTCATCCACAGCGAGCAATTTCACCGTTCGCTCATCGAGCACTCCTCCGACGCGGTATTGATTCTCGACGACAACTTCAAGGTGAGACAGGTCACCGGGCCTCTGCAGAAGGTCGTCGGCATTGCGGAAGCCGAAATCCTGGGGGTGTCCCTGATGGACCGCGTGGCCGATGCGCAGCGCGAGGCCGTTGCGGACTGGCTGGCCAACGTCGTCGCGCAGCCCGGGGCTCCCCGGAGCCTGGAATTCGCGCAAACCGATGACGCCGGTGGCACGCGGCATCTGGAATCCGTCGCCACCAACCGGCTCGATGATCCGGCGATCAAGGGGATCGTCGTCAATGTTCGCGACGTCAGCGTCCGCAAGCGTGCTGAGATGGAGATACGCCGCCTCGCTTTGCACGACGGCCTTACCGGCCTGGCAAACGGTGAATTGTTCAAGCAGCAATTGCTGTCCGAAATTGCGCGCATCAAGCGGCGCGGTGGGTCGGCGGCAGTCCTGTTCATCGACCTGGACCGCTTCAAGCGGGTCAACGACACGCTCGGCCACGGCGCCGGCGACGCACTCTTGAAAGAGATCGCACAGCGCGTACGCCAGTCCCTCCGGGAAGGCGATGTCGTCGGCCGCGACAGCAAGGTTGAATTCGGCAATACGGCGGCGCGGCTGGGCGGAGACGAGTTCACTATTTTGCTCCCCGGCATCGAGCGCCCGGAGGACGCGGCACTGGTGGCGCGCCGCCTGCTGGAGGCCATCATCAACCCCGTCGAGCTGTCCGGGCAAGAGGTGATTGTCACGGCGAGCGTCGGCATCGCAATTTGCCCGCATGACGGCGAGTCGGTCGAGGCCTTGCTCAAACACGCCGACGCCGCGATGTATTACGCCAAGAAACAGGGCAAGAATAATTACCAGTTCTTCTCCGACGTCCTGAACAACTCGGTTTCCAGGTCCCTGTCGATGGAATTCGCGCTGCGCCGGGCGCTCGCGGCAGACGAATTCGTGCTGCATTATCAGCCCATTGTCGAAACGTCCTCGCTGCGCATCGTGGGCTGCGAAGCGCTGATTCGCTGGAATTCTCCGGCACAGGGCATGGTTTCCCCGGGCCAATTCATTCCGCTCGCCGAAGAGTGTGGCCTCATCGTGCCGATCGGGGAGTACGTGTTGCGCGCGGCGTGTGCGCAGGCGGCAGCATGGCGACACGCCGGATTCGACATATTTGTCAACGTCAATCTGGCGAGCCCGTCTTTCAGGCAGCCGGATCTGGTCGCCCACGTTCAACGTGAGATCGCGCGCCATGGCCTCCCTGCGCACGCGCTCGGCATCGAGGTCACGGAAAGCATATTGATGGAGCATGTCGATAGCAACGTCGAGATCCTCAAGCAGCTCAAGGAGTCGTCGGTCAAGCTGGCGGTGGACGATTTCGGCACCGGCCATTCCTCGCTGAGCTATCTGAGCCGCTTTCCTCTCGACACGCTGAAAATAGATCGTTCGTTCGTCGCCAAAGTCGAGGCGCGCGGTGACGATGCCAAGATCACACTGGCGATCATCGCCTTGGCGCAAAGCCTGCAATTGGGCATCGTTGCCGAGGGCGTGGAGACCGAAGGTCAGCGCGCCTTCCTGCTGCAGGCCGGCGGCGGTCACATGCAGGGTTTTCTGTTCAGTCGCCCGTTGCCTGCCGAAGAAATGACCTCCCTGCTGCGCCGGAACATCGGGCATCGCGCAGCCTGAGCCGCTCGACCTGTTTACACGCGGCCGCTTATGGGGCGAGAATGGCCGCACACCCCCGATCCCGCATGCCCGGCAAGATCTTCCGCTTCGGGCCGACCCCGGAGCAACGCGCCCAGCACCTGTTCGTGTTCCTGCACGGCAGCGGCGCAACCTCGAAATCGATGATTCCAATCGCGTTCCGCTTTCAGGCGCGCTTCCCGAGCGCGGCGCTGGTGGTGCCGAGCGGCTTCGCCTCGTCCGAAATCGACCGCGACGCGCAGCAGTGGTATTCGAGCCGCGGCCTCACCGACGAGAACCGCCCGGAGCGCGTCGCCGCCATCCTGCCGCGCCTCGAAGCGCTGGTGCGCCGCGAGCAGACCAACTGCCGAGTGCCGATGGAGCGCACGGTGCTGATCGGCTTCTCGCAGGGCGGCACGGTGGCGCTCGAGGCGGTAAAGCAGCTCCCGGGCCTCGCCGGCGCGGTGGTCGCCTACGCGGCGCGTTTCGCGCGCCTGCCGAAAAGCGGCACGCGCATCGGGTCGCGCGTGCACCTGGTGCACGGCGAGTACGACGCGATCGTGTCGCGCGTGCACGCCGAGCGCGCGGCGCGCACGCTCGAGGCGCTGCACGTGCCGGTGACGCTGGACATCGTCGAAGACCTCGGCCACGCCCTTACCCACAACGCCATCTGCCTCGGCTCGCTGCGACTGCTGCAGGGCATCTACGAGGGCCGGCGCGCCACGCTGCACTGAATGGGCACCGTCGTCGCGCTGGGGGGCCAGGTCGGCGGGGCGAAGCTCGCCGAAGGCCTGTACCGTCTGCGCGGCAGGGATCTCGCCGTGATCGTGAACACCGGCGACGATTTCGATTTTCTCGGCCTGCACGTCGCCCCCGACATCGACTGCATGCTCTACGCGCTCGCCGGCATCGCCGACGTCGCCAAGGGCTGGGAGCCGGCGGGCGAAACGTTTGCCTGCCATGGCATGCTGATGCGACTGCGCGGTCCCGGCGCCGTGCCGCTTGGCGACCGCGCGCTCGCGCTGCAGCTGCTGCGCGCCGAGGCCTTGCGCGCGGAGCGCTCGCTGACCGCAGTCACGCTCGATCTCGCGCAGCGCCTGGGTGTCGAGGCGCGCGTGCTGCCGATGAGCAACGACCCGGTGCGCACCCTCGTCAACACCGAGTCGGGCGCGATGCGCTTCCAGGACTACTTCGTCGACCTGAACTGCGAGCCCGCGGTGCGCGCTTTCCAGTACGGCGGCGCCGACGAGGCGCGGCTCTCGGACGAGGTGCTCGACGCGCTGCACGCGCACGACCTGGAGGCGGTGGTGCTCGGCCCCTGCAACCCCTATCACACGATGCAGCCGATCCTCGCCGTGAACGGCATGCGCGAAGCGCTGCGCAAGCGCGGCGCGCCGGTGATCGCGGTCAGCCCGATCATCGGCGGGCGCGCGCTGCAGGGATCGGCGGCGAAGATGATGCGCGAGCTGGGGCGCGAGGTGTCCGCGCGCGCCGTGGCCATGGAGTACTACAAGCTGATCGACGGCTTCGTCGTCGATACCGCCGACGAGGCACTGGTCGAAGGCATTCGCGCGAGCGGCATGCATGCGCTGGCGATGCCCACGCTCATGCGCACCGCCGAAGACCGTCTGAAGCTGGCGCGCGCCGTGCTCGAATTCGCGCGCGCCGTGCGCCTGCGCAAGGAAATCGCGGCCGACGCCTAGCGCAGCAGCGCATACTCGCCGCCCTTCTCGATCGCGCGGCGGTAAGCCGGGCGCGCGTGGATGCGCTCCAGGAACGCCATGAGCCGCGGCCGCTTGGCGTCGAGCCCGCCGCGCGCGCGCGCGGCCTCCAGCGGGTAGCTCATCTGCACGTCGGCGGCGCTGAACTCGCCGCCGGCGAACCAGTCGCGCTGCGCCAGCTCGGCCTCCATGTAATCGAGATTGCGCTCGATGTTGGGCAGGATGAAGCCGCTCTTCGTGCGCTGCGCGATCGCACGCGCGATCGGGCGCACGAAGAAGGGCATCGGCGCCGTCTCGATGCGGTCGAAAACGAGCTTCAGCAGCAGCGGCGGGATCGCCGTGCCCTCGGCGAAATGCATCCAGTAGGTATAGCGCAGGCGCTCAGGCGTGCCGCTGGCGGGGATCAGCCGCCCGTTGCCGTGGCGCTGCACCAGGTACTCGACGATGGCGCCCGACTCGGCGAGGGTCACGTCGCCGTCCTGGATCACCGGCGACTTGCCGAGCGGATGCACCGCGCGCAGCTCGGGCGGCGCCAGCATGGTCTTCGCATCGCGCTGATAGCGCTTGATCTCGTAGGCGATGCCGAGCTCCTCGAGCAGCCACAGGATGCGCTGCGAGCGCGAATTGTTCAAATGGTGGACGACGATCATGGCGGCCTCAGGATTGCAGTTCGGGAATGTCGCGGAACAGGTCGAGCGCCTCGGGATTGGCGAGCGCGTCGGTATGCGTCACCGGCATGCCGTGCACCACCGCCTTCACCGCGAGCTCCACCACCTTGTTGTTCTTGGTGCGCGGGATGTCCGCCACCTGCACGATTTTCGCCGGCACATGGCGCTTGGTGGTGTGATCGCCGATTCCCCGGCGGATGCGCTCCTCGAGCGCCGCGTCGAGTCGCAGCCCCTCCCGCAGCTTCACGAACAGCACCACGCGCGTGTCGGTCGGCTGGTCCGGGGGCCAGAGCTGGCCGATGGCCACCGACTCCTCGACCTCGTGGATCTTCTCGACCTGGCCGTAGATCTCGGCCGTGCCGATCCGCACGCCGCCCGGATTGAGCGTCGCGTCGGAGCGCCCGTAGACGATCATCGTGCCGCGCTCGGTCAGCTCGCACCAGTCGCCGTGGCACCAGACGTTGTCGTACTTGGCGAAATAGGCGGCGTGGTACTTCTCGCCGCCGCGGTCGTTCCAGAAGCCCAGCGGCATCGAGGGGAACGGCCGCGTGCAGACGAGCTCGCCTTTCTGGCCGACGATCGAGCGGCCCGCCTCGTCGAACACCTCGACCGCCAGGCCGAGCGAGCGGCACTGCAGCTCGCCGCGATACACCGGCAGCACGGCGTTGGCGTCCGCGAACCCCGCCATGATGTCGGTGCCGCCCGAGATCGACGACAGGCAGACATCGGCCTTGACGTCGCGGTACACGTAGTCGTAGCTCTCGGGCACGAGCGGCGAGCCGGTGGAGACGATCATGCGCAGGCCCGGCAGCGGGTAGTCCGCGCGGGGCTTCAGGCCGCGCTTGGCGATGGCATCGATGAACTTCGCCGAGGTGCCGAAATGGCTGAAGCGCTCGCGCTGCGCGTAGTCGAACAGGATGCGTCCTTCGCGCGCGAACGGCGAGCCGTCGTACAGCATCACGGTGGCCTCGGCGGCGAGGCCGTGGAACAGCAGGTTCCACATCACCCAGTTGCAGGTCGTGTAGTAGAAGAAGTGGTCCGCGGGCCGCACGTCGAACTGCAGCTTGTACATCTTCAGCGCCGCGAGCAGCGTGCCGCCGGCGCCGTGCACGATGCACTTGGGCTGGCCGGTCGTGCCCGAGGTGAACAGGATGTAAACCGGGTGGTCGAACGGCAGCTGCGCCCAGGCGATGTCGCCCGGCGTATGCCGGCGCAGCCACTCGTCCAGCAGCACCGCCTTGGGGATGTCGGCGATGTCGGGCCGCGGGTCGAGGTACGGCACGACCACCACCTTGCGCAGCGACGGCAGGCGCTCGGCGATCTCGCGCACGCGCTCGAGGACGTCGTACGTCTTGCCGTTGTAGAGGTAGCCGTCGGCGACGAACAGCACCTTGGGCTCGATCTGCCCGAAGCGCTCGATCACGCCGTCGACGCCGAAGTCGGGCGAGCAGGACGACCAGACGATGCCCTGCGAGAGCGCGGCGAGCGCGAACATGCCGGTTTCCGGCAGGTTGGGAATGAAGGCGGCTGCGCGGTCGCCCGCGCGCAGGCCCAATGCGGCGAGCGCCTGCGCGGCGCGCGACACGTCGCTCGTCAGGTCGGAATAGCTGACGCGGCG
>JAOUGZ010000130.1 GCA_029865405.1 Betaproteobacteria bacterium | reverse complement strand
GGACTGGATCTGGCGCGTGAGCACGCCGGCCGTGCTCCACAGCACCGGCGCGACGATCATCAGCGCGAGCGCGACCGTGCGCCGCGGCGGGGGCAGGGCGCTCACGCGGCTTTGCGCTCCGCGAGAAACGCGTTCAGCGCCTGCGCCGTATGGCCGCGCGCCGCGCGCTCGGGCGGGCCCTGGTACACGGCCTTGCCGCCCGCATCGCCGCCTTCGGGGCCGAGGTCTATCAACCAGTCCGCTTCCGCGATGACGTCAAGATTGTGCTCGACCACGACCACCGTGTTGCCGGCGTCGACCAGGCGGTGCAGGACGCGGATCAGCTTTTCGACGTCGGCCATGTGCAGGCCTACGGTGGGTTCGTCGAGGACGTACAGTGTCTTGGGGCCTGTCAAAGCTGTCCCCCGACTTCCAAAAGAAGAGGCGGAAATCGGGGGATGTGTAGAACCTCCAAGCTCCCTAACCTTGGCGAGCTCCGTAACGAGCTTGATTCTTTGCGCTTCGCCGCCGGAGAGCGTCGGGCTCTGCTGTCCGAGCGTCAGGTAGCCGAGGCCCACGTCCTGCAGCAGCCGCAGCGCGTGGTGGATCGACGGGTGCGCGGCGAAGAACTCGACCGCCTCGTCGACGCTCATCGCCAGCACGTCGCCGACCGACTTGCCGCGCAGGTGCGCGCCGAGCGTCTCGCCGTTGAAGCGCAGGCCGTTGCAGGCCTCGCAGGCCACCTTCACGTCGGGCAGGAAGCTCATCTCGATTCTCTTCAGGCCCTGGCCTTCGCAGGTCTCGCAGCGCCCGCCCTTGGTGTTGAACGAGAAGCGGCTCGGGCCCCAGCCGCGGATGCGCGCTTCGCTCGTGTCGGCAAAGAGGCGCCGGATCGCGTCCCAGAAGCCGACGTAGGTGGCGGGGCAGGAGCGCGGAGTCTTGCCGATCGGCGCCTGGTCGACTTCGAGCACGCGCTCGATGAGCTTGCGTCCTTTCAGCGTCGTGCAGCCCACCGGGCCGCCGGCTTTAAGGCTGTCGTGCAGCACGTCGCGCGCGAGCGTGGATTTGCCCGAGCCGGAGACGCCGGTGATGGCGCTCAGGCGCGCTAGCGGCACGCGCACGTCGATCGTCTTCAGGTTGTGCAGGGTCGCCCCGCCGATCTCGATCGCCGGTGCGTCCTTCGCCACGCGGCGGCGCGGCTGCAGCGGATGGCGCAAGGGGTAGGCGAGAAAGCGCCCGGTGACGGATTCGGGCGCTTGCATCAGTTCCTCGGCGGTGCCTTCGGCGATGACGCGTCCGCCGAGCTTCCCGGCGCCGGGGCCGAGGTCGATGACATGGTGCGCGCGGCGGATGGTGTCCTCGTCGTGCTCGACCACGATCAGGGTGTTGCCCTTGGCTTCCAGCTTCTCCAGCACGTCGAGGAGGATGCGGTTGTCGCGGTGGTGCAGGCCGATGGTCGGCTCGTCCAGGATGTAGCACACGCCGCGCAGGTTGGAGCCGAGCTGCGCGGCGAGGCGGATCCTCTGCGCCTCGCCACCCGAGAGCGTGGGGGCGGCGCGATCGAGCGCGAGGTAGTCGAGGCCGACTTCCTTCAGGAAGCCCAGGCGGCTGCGCAGCTCGGCGACGAGGTCGCGCGCGATCTCGGCGCTGCGGCCCTCGAGCTTGATGCGCGCGAACAGCTCGGCGAGCTGTGACACCGGCTGCGTGCCGTAGTCGGCGATGTTCTTGCCGCGCCAGCGCACGGCCAGCGCTTCCGGGTTGAGGCGCTTGCCCTCGCAGGCGGGGCAGGCCTCGTCCACCTCGAGCCACTCGAGCCAGCTGTCGAGCACGTGGTCTTCCTGCCCGGTGCGCGAGCGCTCCGCGTCCCAGCCCACGTCTTTCAGCTGCAGGCCCGTGCCGACGCAGCCCGGGCACCAGCCGTGGCGCGAGTTGTAGGAGAACAGGCGCGGGTCGGGCTCCTGGAAGCTGCGCCCGCACGACGGGCAGGCGCGCTTGGTCGAGTAGCCGGCGAGCTTGCGGCCGGCGAGCACCTGCACGTTGCCCTTGCCGTGCTCGAGCGCGATCGACAGCCGCTCGCGCAGCTCGCGCTCGCTCTTCGGCGAGACGTCGACGCTGCCCACCGGCAACTCGATGTTGTGCTCCTTGAAGCGCTCGATGCGCGGGAAAGGCTGCACCGGGAGGAGCTTGCCGTCCACGCGCAGGTGGCCGTAGCCTTTGCCGCGCGCCCACTTCGCAAGGTCCGTATACACCCCCTTGCGGTTGACGATGAGCGGGGCAAGCAGCGAGATCTTCCGCCCCTTGTACTCGCGCAGCAGCCGCGCGGCGATCGCCTCCTCGCTTTGCGGCTCGATCGGCACGTCGCAGTCCGGGCAGTGCTGCGTGCCGAGCTTGACGAACAGCAGCCTCAGGAAATGGTGGATCTCGGTGAGCGTGCCCACCGTGCTTTTCCTGCCGCCGCGGCTGGTGCGCTGCTCGATGGCGACGGTGGGCGGGATGCCGTAGATGGCGTCGACGTCGGGGCGCGCGGCCGTCTGCACGAACTGGCGCGCGTAGGCATTCAGCGACTCGAGGTAGCGGCGCTGGCCTTCGGCGAACAGGATATCGAAGGCGAGCGTCGACTTGCCCGAGCCCGAGACGCCGGTGATCACCGTGAAGCGCTGGCGCGGGATGTCGACGTCGATCGACTTCAGATTGTGCTCGCGCGCGTTGTGCACGCGGATGGTGGGGACAGACACCATTGCCCGGTTGCTTCGGGCAATGGTGTCTGTCCCCTTTGCGTACGTTTCGTAGTCCCGCAATGCCTTTGCGGTGTGCGAGGTCGCATGCCGCATTACCTCCGCCGGAGCGCCGGCGCACACCAGCGCGCCGCCCGCGGCGCCGCCTTCGGGGCCGAGGTCGATGATCCAGTCGGCGGCGCGGATCACGTCGAGGTTGTGCTCGATGACGACGAGCGAGTGCCCGGAGGCGAGGAGCTTGCGGAACGCGCCGAGGAGCTTCGCGATGTCCTCGAAATGCAGGCCGGTGGTGGGCTCGTCGAACAGGAGGAGCTTGGCGGCCGTCGGCGAGGGATCGGTGGCCAGGTGGCCGGCGAGCTTCAGGCGCTGCGCCTCGCCGCCCGAGAGCGTCGGCACCGGCTGGCCGAGGCGCAGGTAGTCGAGCCCCACGTCGGCGAGCGGCTGCAGCGTCGACACCACTGCCGGAACGTCCTTGAAGAAGGCGACCGCCTCCGACACCGTCATCTCGAGCGCGTCGGCGATGCTCTTGCCGCGCAGGCGCACCTCCAGCACTTCGGGGCGGTAGCGCTTGCCGTTGCAGTCCGGGCAGCGCAGGTAGACGTCCGACAGGAACTGCATCTCGACGTGCTCGAAGCCGTTGCCGCCGCAGGCGGGGCAGCGGCCGTTGCCCGAATTGAAGCTGAAGGTGCCCGCGGTGTACTTGCGCTCTTTAGATTCCGGGGCCTTCGCATAGAGATCGCGGATGGCGTCGAAGGCGCCGACGTAGCTCGCCGGGTTGGAGCGCGTGGTCTTGCCGATCGGCGACTGGTCGACCATCACCACCTCGCCGATCTTCTCGGCGCCCTCGAGCGCGCGGTGCCGTCCGGGCGTCTCGGTCGGCTTGCCCTTCGCCTTGCGCAGCGCCGCGTAGAGCACATCCTGCACCAGCGTCGACTTGCCCGAGCCCGAGACGCCGGTCACGCACACCAGGCGCTCGAGCGGAAAGTCGACGTCGAGGTCCTTCAGGTTGTGTTCGGCCGCGCCCGAAAGGCGCAGGAACTTCTGCGGCGCCTGCGGTGCGCGCGGCGCCTCGGCACGCTTGCGCCCCGAAAGGTACTGTCCGGTGAGCGTGTCCTTCTTGCGCAGCGCGCCCGGGTCGCCGAAGAACACGATCTCGCCGCCGCGCTCGCCCGGCCCCGGACCCATGTCGAGGATGCGATCGGCAGCGAACATGATCTGCGGGTCGTGCTCGACGACGACGAGCGAGTTGCCCGCGTCGCGCAGTTTCCGCATCACGTCGATCACGCGCCCCATGTCGCGCGGGTGCAGGCCGATGGAGGGCTCGTCGAGCACGAAGAGCGTGTTCACCAGCGAGGTGCCGAGCGCCGTGGTCAGGTTGATGCGCTGCACCTCGCCGCCCGAAAGCGTGCGCGACTGCCGGTCGAGCGTCAGGTAGCCCAGTCCCACCTCGCCGAGGTAGGCGAGGCGCGTGCGGATCTCGCCGAGCAACAGCTCGGTCGCTTCGTCGAGCGGCTTGGGCAGCTCCAGGCCGGCGAACAGGTGCTGCACGTCGGACACCGGCATCAGCATCAGCTCGTGGATGGATTTGCCGGCGAGCCGCCACAGCGTCGCGTCGGGCTTCAGGCGCGTGCCGTGGCAGGCCGTGCACTCCGTGTACGCGCGATACTTCGAGAGCAGCACGCGGATGTGCATCTTGTAGGCCTTGGACTCGAGCCACTTGAAGAAGCGCGCCACGCCGTACCACTTGCCCGGCCAGGACTTCTTCCAGCTCACCCAGCCGTCTTCGCCGTCGATCACCCAGCGGCGCTCGGCGTCCTTCATCTCGCGCCACGGCACGTCGAGGGACACGCCGCGCTTCTTCGCGTACTTCGCCAGATCGTCCTGGCATTCCTTGAAGCTCGGCGTCTGCCAGGGACGAATGGCGCCTTCGCGCAGCGCCTTCGACTCGTCGGGAATTACCAGGCCGTAGTCGACGCCGATCACGCGGCCGAAGCCGCGGCAGGTGTCGCAGGCGCCCAGGGGGGAGTTGAAGGAGAACTGCGCTGGCGTGGGGTCGGAATAGGTGAGATCGCAGTCCGGGCAATGCAGGGAGGTCGAAAACCGCATCGCCTCCGCTGCATTTCCCAGGGTCTCCCGACTTGGCCGGGTGATTCTTCCGGCCAAGTCGGGAGATATAGGAACTGCCAAACCGACCTGACCTTCAACGTAGGCAACTAGCTTTCCCTGCCCGAAACGGAGGGCTGACTCAATCGCATCCATCACCCTGGACTTCTCGGTCTTGCCGGGCGTCACGGTGTCCAGAACTACCTCGATCAGCGTCTTCGAGCGCGAGCGCAGCTTGGTGTACCCCTGGCGCTGCAGGAGCTCTTCGATCTCCTTTTCGGTGAAGTTCTTCGGCACCGGCACCGGAAAGGTGACTGTCACCTTTTCCTGCGGCAGCGCCGCGTAGATCGACTGCGGCGTGTCGCGGCGCACCGGCTGGCCGCAGCCGCGGCAGTGCAGCTGCGCGGCGCGCGCGTAAAGCAGCTTCAGGTGATCGTTCAGCTCGGTCATGGTGCCGACCGTGGAGCGCGAGGTGCGCACCGGGTTAGTCTGGTCGATGGCGATCGCCGGCGGGATACCCTCGACGGCGTCGACCTGCGGCTTGTCCATGCGCTCGAGGAACTGGCGCGCGTAGGGGCTGAAGGTCTCGACGTAGCGCCGCTGGCCTTCGGCGTACAGGGTGTCGAAGACGAGCGAGGACTTGCCCGAGCCGGAGACGCCGGTGACGACGATCAGCTCGTTCGCCGGCAGCGTGAGCGTCAGGTTCTTGAGATTGTTCTGGCGCGCGCCGCGAATGACGATCGCGTCGGCCGGGGGGGCTTCCTGCCTCACGCTCGGCATGATAGCTGCGCGGAGCCCGCCGGGGCGGCAATCAGCGTCCGGGGACCGAGCCAGTTATGGCGGCCTGATTGACTTATCGCAACATGGACATTTCGCTGTTGTGCTAAACAAGAAGCAAGGACCGCGGGCAGGTGTGGTGATCCCGACGCGGGTTCGGACGCGCGCCTGCAAGCCGGTTGTTGGAAGAGATCCAATGGAGGTATGTCATGAACGCACGCAAAGTGGTGATTGCGGCACTTGGGCTGGCATTGAGCGGCACGGCAGGTATTGCGTTTAGCCAGATGGTCGACATCGGCAAGAGCGAGTACGACTCGACCTGCGCTACCTGTCACGGGCTGACTGGCAAAGGCAACGGGCCGATGGCCGGATACCTCTCCGGCAGGCTTCCGGATCTGACGATGCTCGCCAAGGGAAACAATGGCGTATTCCCGTTCGCCCGCGTCTACGACACCATCGACGGATCGCGCGAAGTGAAGGGCCATGGTTCGCGGGAAATGCCCGTGTGGGGCCCGCGCTACATGGAGAAGGCCAGCGTGCATTATCAGGACTTCTATGGCCGGTATGACGCCGGGGCCTTTGCGCGTGGTCGTGTCTTGGCGTTGACCGAGTACGTCTACCGGCTGCAAGCGAAGTAGCCCGAGGGCGCCGCGTCCGCCATGGCGCGGCGTCACGTCGCCAAGGCCGTGCGCTGGCTCCAGCACGCACGCGAGAAAGGCGATTGCTGCTGTACGCAGTGCGGATGGGGTTATAGTCGCGCCATGGTTGCGCGGCGCATGTTCTTGGCAGCTGTCTTGGCGCTCGCGCCGGCGCTCGCGCTGCCGGCGCCCGTGGCGCTCATCGCCGTCGAGGGCGCGATCGGCCCGGCGACCTCGGATTTCGTCAGCCGCGGCCTCGAGACCGCCGCCCAGCAGGGCGCGCCGGTGGTCGTGCTGCGCCTGGATACGCCGGGCGGGCTCGACACATCGATGCGCGACATCATCCGCGACATCCTCGCCTCGCCGGTGCCCGTGGTGGCGTGGGTCGGCCCTTCCGGCGCGCGTGCGGCGAGCGCCGGCACGTTCATCATCTACGCGGCTCACATCGCGGCCATGGCGCCGGCCACCAACCTCGGCGCCGCCTCGCCGGTGGCGATCGGGGCGCCTGCGGGCGGCGGCGACAAGCCGGATCCTTCGGGCAAGGACGCGAAGAAGGCGCCCGCCGGTGACACGATGATGCGCAAGGTGACCAATGACGCCGCCGCCTACATCCGCAGCCTCGCCGAGCTGCGCGGGCGTAACGCCGACTGGGCCGAGCGCGCCGTGCGCGAGGCGGTCAGCCTGTCGGCCGCCGAAGCGAAGAAGATCAAGGTGATCGAGGTCGTCGCGGACAGCGTGCCCGCGCTGCTGAAGGCGATCGACGGGCGCACGGTCGAGGCGGGCGGCGAGAAGCGCAAGCTCGCCACCGCCGGCGCCGAAGTGGCCGAGATCGAGGCCGACTGGCGCACCAACGTGCTGCGCGTGATCACCAACCCGAGCGTCGCCTACCTGATGATCCTGGTGGGCATCTACGCGCTGATCTTCGAGTTCTCCAA
>JAOUGZ010000129.1 GCA_029865405.1 Betaproteobacteria bacterium | reverse complement strand
CCGTGCTTGGTGTATTCGGAGATCGGCGTTCTCTTGCCGTAGCCGTGCTCGGTCGCGGTGAGCACGGTGCGGCTTTCGTCGCTCGCCACCAGCATGCACACCACGCTCTGGCTGCCGTCATCGGGCAGGCGCATGCCGCGCACCCCGCCCGCCTGCCGTCCCATCGGCCGCACCTCGGACTCGGCGAAGCGCACCGCCTTGCCTTCCGAGGAAAACAGCATCACGTCCGCGCTGCCGTCGGTGAGCACGCCGCCCACCAGGTAATCGCCCTCCTCGAGGCTGACGGCGATGATGCCGCTCGGCCGCGGGCGCGAGAACTCGGCGAGCGGCGTCTTCTTCACCGTGCCGCGCGCGGTGGCCATGAGCACGAAGTGCTGCTCGTCGAATTCCTTCACCGGCACTACGGCCGTGATCTTCTCGCCTTCTTCGAGCGGGAACATGTTCACCACCGGCTTGCCGCGGCTGGCGCGGCTGCCCTGCGGCACCTCGAACACCTTGAGCCAGTACAGGCGCCCGCGGTTGGAGAAGCACAGCAGGTAGTCGTGCGAGTGGGCGACGAACAGCCGCTCGATGAAATCGTCCTCCTTCATCGCCGTGGCGGCGCGCCCGCGCCCGCCGCGCCGCTGCGCGCGGTAGTCGGCGAGCGGCTGCGACTTGACGTAGCCGCCGTGCGAGAAGGTGACCACCATGTCCTGCGGCGCGATCAGGTCCTCGATCGAGATGTCCTCGGCCACCGTGATGATCTCGGTGCGGCGCGCGTCGGCGAAGTCGCCCTTCAGTTTCCTCAGCTCCTCGCCGATGATCGCCGTGATGCGCGCGGGCTTGTCGAGGATGTCGATCAGGTCGGCGATCTGCGTCATCACTTCACGGTACTCGTCGCGGATCTTGTCCTGCTCGAGCCCGGTGAGGCGCTGCAACCGCAGCTCGAGGATCGCCTGCGCCTGCTCGTCCGACAGGCGGTAGCCGTCCTCCTTCAGCCCGAATTCCGGCGCGAGGCCCTCCGGGCGGAATTGCTCGGCGGCGGCGCGCCCCAGCATCTCGCGCACCAGCGGCGAGGGCCACGCCCGCCCCATCAGGGCGCGCTTGGCCTCCGCCGGCGCCGGCGCCTTCTTGATCAGCTCGATCACCTCGTCGACGTTCGACAGCGCCACCGCCAGGCCTTCGAGGACGTGGCCGCGCTCGCGCGCCTTCCTCAGGTCGAACGCGGCGCGCCGCGTCACCACCTCGCGGCGGTGGGACACGAACGCTTCGAGCAGCTGCTGCAGGTTGAGCAGCTTGGGCTGGCCGTCGACCAGCGCCACCATGTTCATGCCGAAGGAATCCTGCAGCTGCGTCTGCTTGTAGAGGTTGTTGAGCACCACCTCGGGCAGCTCGCCGCGCTTCAGCTCGATCACCACGCGGATGCCGTCCTTGTCGGACTCGTCGCGGATGTCGGAAATGCCGTCGATCCTCTTCTCGGTGACCAGCTCGGCGATCTTCTCCAGCAGCGCCTTCTTGTTCACCTGGTAGGGCAGCTCGTCGACCACGATCGACTGGCGGTTGCCCTTTTCCATGTCCTCGAAGTGCGTGCGCGCGCGCATCACCACGCGCCCGCGCCCGGTGCGGTAGCCCTCGTGCACGCCGGCGAGGCCGTAGATGATGCCGGCGGTGGGGAAGTCGGGCGCCGGCACCAGCTTCATGAGGTCCTCGATCGCGCAGCGCGGGTTCTCCAGCAGGTGCAGGCAGGCGTCGATCACCTCGCCGAGGTTGTGCGGCGGCACGTTGGTCGCCATGCCGACGGCGATGCCCGAGGAGCCGTTGACGAGCAGGTTCGGCACGCGCGTCGGCAGCACCGCGGGCTCGAGCTCCTTGCCGTCGTAGTTCGGCACGAAATCGACGGTCTCCTTGTCGATGTCGGCCAGGATCTCCGCAGCGAGGCGCGCGAGGCGGCATTCGGTATAGCGGTAGGCCGCCGCGTTGTCGCCGTCGATCGAGCCGAAGTTGCCCTGGCCGTCGACCAGCATGTAGCGCATGGAGAAGTCCTGCGCCATGCGCACCAGCGCCTCGTAGGTCGCCGAATCGCCGTGCGGGTGGTACTTGCCGAGCACCTCGCCGACGACGCGCGCGCACTTCACGTAGGCGCGGTTCCAGGTGTTGTTCGACTCCTGCATCGCAAACAGCACGCGCCGGTGCACGGGCTTCAGGCCGTCGCGCACGTCCGGCAGCGCGCGCCCCACGATCACGCTCATTGCGTAATCGAGGTACGAGCGGCGCATCTCCTCCTCGAGACTGACGGGGAGCGTTTCCTTGGCGAACGGTTCCATTGCGGCTCTTGTTATGAGGGAAAGAGTGGCCGTTTAAGGCGCTGTTTCGAACATGGAATTTTAGCACGCGCGACCTCTCGACCTCGGCCTCCGCCTGTGCTTAAATGCGGGGCATTCCGTGCGAGGGAGAACAAGGATGAACACGAGATTTGCCCAGATCTTCGTTGGCGCCGCCGTGCTCGCGGCGATGGTGGGCTGCGCCACGACCGAAGAAGCGCCGGTCGCGCCTGCGCCGGCTCCGGCGCCCGCCACGCCGGCCCCGGCGCCTGCCGCGCCCGCCCCGGCGCCCGCGCCTGCGCCCGCACCCGCGCCCAAGCCCATGGCCGAGCCCGCCAAGCCCAAGCCGCTGCGCGTGTTCTCGCATGTGCTGTTCGCGTTCGACAAGTCGGTGCTCAACATGGGCGCGCAGGACACGCTGGATCGCGAGGTGGTGGTGCGCTTCGGCGAATTCAGCGATGTGCGCTTTATCAACATCGCGGGCTACACGGACCGCATCGGCTCGGTGCAGTACAACCAGAAGCTCTCCGAGCGCCGCGCGGACGCCGTCAAGGCCTACCTCGTGCGCCAGGGCGCGGACGGCGCCAAGATCCAGACCACCGGCTACGGCAAGATGTACGTCGGCTCGATGCTGCCCGTGGTGAGCTGCTCGCAAAATGATCGCAAGGCACTCATCGCCTGCCTGCAGCCGAATCGCCGCGCCGAGATCGAGGTTTTGGGAACGGGCAAGTAGGCGCCACTCGCGGCCCCTGGAAAGCCCCGCCGCGCGCGGGGCTTTTTTGTTGGCGTCGCACCGCATGACGGAACGATTGCTCATCAACGCGCGCTGGGTGGTGCCGGTGGAGCCCGCCGGCACGGTCCTGGAGCGCCATTCGGTGGCGGTGCACGCGGGCCGCATCGAGGCGCTGCTGCCGTCGGCGCAGGCCGCCGCGCGCTACGCGGACTACGCGCGCATCGACCTGCCCGGGCATGCGCTGATCCCCGGCCTGGTGAATGCGCATACTCACGCCGCCATGGCGCTGATGCGCGGCATCGCCGACGACCTGCCGCTCATGCGCTGGCTCCAAGAGCACGTCTGGCCGGTGGAGACGAAGCACGTCTCGGCCGATTTCGTGAAGGACGGTACGCTCCTCGCCTGCGCCGAGATGCTGCGCGGCGGCGTGACGTGCATGAACGACATGTACTTCTTTCCCGAGGCGGCGCTCGAGGCCGCGCTGCAGGCGGGCATGCGCGCCGCGCTCGGCATCATCGTCGTCGAATTCCCGTCCGCCTACGCGCCGGATCCGCAGTCCTACCTGGCGCAGGGCCTGGCACTGCGCGACCGCTGGCGCGAGCACCCGCTCGCTTCCTTTTGCCTCGCGCCGCACGCACCCTACACCGTGTCCGATGCGACGTTTCGACGCGTGGCGCAGCTCGCCGCCGAGCTCGATCTGCCGGTGCACGTGCACCTGCACGAGACGGCGAGCGAAGTCGAGCGCTCGGTGGCCGAGCACGGCGTGCGGCCGCTGGCGCGGCTGGACAGCCTGGGATTGCTCGGACCGAACCTGATCGCCGTGCATGCGGTGCACCTGACGCCGGCAGAGGTCGCGCTGCTGGCGCGGCACCGCGCCTCGGTGGCCCACTGCCCGTCGTCCAACCTGAAGCTCGCGAGCGGCATGGCGCCGGTCGCGCAGCTCCTCGAAGCCGGCGTCAACGTCGCGCTGGGCACCGACGGCGCGGCGAGCAACAACCGCCTCGACCTGTTCGAGGAAATGCGCCTCGCTGCGCTGCTCGCCAAGGCTGCGGCCGGCAACGCCGAGGCGCTGCCGGCGCACGAGGCGCTGCGCGCGGCGACGCTGGGCGGCGCCATCGCCCTGGGCGCCGAGGCGCGCATCGGCAGCATCGTGCCCGGCAAGGCCGCGGACCTGGTCGCAGTGGGCCTGGACGACCTGTCGCTGCAGCCCGTCTACGACGTCGTGTCGCACCTCGTATACGCCTGCGGACGCGAGCACGTGACCGACGTCTGGGTCGGCGGCGAGCGCGTGCTGCGCGAGCGTCAGTTGACGCGCATCGACGTTTCCGACTTGCAAGGGCGTGCGGCCTTGTGGCAAACTAACATACTGAATTCCTTGAATTGACCGGCCGTTATCGCTGGGTCCGGGTCAGTTCACCTATCCCCCAAGCAACTGGAGAACACGAATGCCGAAAAACATTTTCCGAGCGGTCGGTCTGGGCAGCGCGCTGCTGGCGATGGCCGTGCTCGTCGGCTGTGCCACCACCGAAGAAGCGCCGCCGCCGCCGCCCGCACCCGCGCCGGCCCCCGCCGCGCCCGCGCCGGCCCCTGCGCCCGCGCCCGCGCCTGCGCCGGCCCCCGTGGCAGCGCCCACGCCCAAGCCCGCACCCCAGCCGGTAGCGCAGAAAGTGACGCTCGCGGCGGACCTGCTGTTCGATTTCGACAAGTCGGTGATCAAGCCCGCGTACAAGGATCGCCTGGACAACCTCTCGGGGCAGATCCGCGACGTGAACCTCGAAGTGGTGATCGCTATCGGCCACGCCGACCAGATCGGCACGCTGCAGTACAACCAGAAGCTGTCGGTGCGCCGTGCGGAAGCGGCGAAGGCCTACCTGGTGTCCAAGGGCATCGAGCCGAACCGCATCTACACCGAGGGCAAGGGCGAAACGCAGCCCGTGAAGGCCTGCCCGAAGGTAAGGGGCAAGGCGTTGATCGACTGCCTGTCGCCGAACCGGCGCGTGGAGGTCGAAGTCATCGGCACGAAGAAGTAAGCCGCGTCACCCCGCGGTGAAGGAAAGCCCCGCTGCGGCGGGGCTTTTTTTTGCGCGGCGTGCGTGCGGCGGTACCCTGATTCTATTTTCTCAGGTCTCGCCTTTTTTCTGGCTGCATGAATCTCGCAGCCAGAAAAAAGGCGAGATGTATTTGAAAGGGCGCTAACCGAAGGCTCGCGATGCGGGATGCGCCCACGTGCATACGCGCGTATAATGCCCCCCTTGGCTCCAGCCGCGCGTTTCGCGGCTGCACCGCCGCAGCACCCAAGAAAACCAACTTCAGGACGCGCGCGATTCGTCGTGTGCGCCGTTCTTTCAAGCCAAATTTCGAGGGGGCCACATGGACTTTTCCGCTTTCGCAGACTCGCTGCAAACCACCCTGGGCCAGCACATCCCGGGCATCCTCGGCGCGCTGCTGATCCTGGTCGTCGGCTGGGTCGTCGCCGTGCTGGCGCGCGCCGGCGTGCGCAAGGGCCTCGCGCTGCTCGACGTGAATTCGCGCATCAGCGAAACGGCGCACGAGCGCCTCGACGTGGAAAAAGGCATTGCCGCGGGCGTGTTCTGGCTGGTCATTCTCATCACGGTCATCGGCGTGTTCAACACGCTTAACCTGGAGCTGGTGTCCGATCCGTTCAAGGAAATGCTGCGACAGGTGTTCGGCTATCTGCCCCGACTGATTGCGGGCGGCGTGCTGTTCCTGCTGGGCTGGGTGCTGGCGATGGCGCTGCGCTCGCTGGTCGGCAAGGCGCTCGCCGCGAGCACCTGGGACAAGCGCATCAGCGAGCAGGCGGGCATGGAGCCGATGAGCAAGACCCTCGCCAATGTGCTGTTCTGGCTCACGATCCTGCTGTTCGTGCCCGCCACGCTCGGCGTGCTCGACCTTCAGGGCCTGCTGCAGCCGGTGCGCGACATGATCGACAAGATCCTGGCCATGATTCCCAACATCTTCGCCGCGGTGATCATCGGCTTCGTGGGCTGGCTGGTGGCCAAGGTGCTGCGCGGACTGGTGACCAACCTTCTCGCCGCGGCCGGCGCCGACAAGGTCGGCGGCTCGGTGGGCCTGGGCGAGGAAGTGCGCATCTCGCGGCTCGTCGGCACGATCGTGTTCATCTTCATCTTCATCCCGGCGCTGATCGCCGCGCTCGATGCACTGCGCGTGCAGGCGATCTCGCAGCCCGCGACCGACATGCTGCGCGTGATACTCGACGCGGTGCCGAACATCCTTGCCGCCGCGGTGATCCTCGTCATCACGTGGTACGTGGCACGCTTCGCCGCCGACATCGTCGGGCGGCTCCTCTCCGGCATGGGCTTCGACACGCTGCCGGAGAAGATCGGCGTGGGCGATACCTTCAAGGGCATCCGCCCCTCGGTCCTGGTCGGGCGCATCCTGCTGTTTTTCGCCATGCTGTTCGCGACGGTCGAGGCCGCAAACCGGCTCGATTTCGGCCAGGTGCGACACGTGGTGACGATGTTCATCCAGTTCGGCGGCGACGTGCTGCTCGGCGGCGCGATCCTGGCGATCGGCTTCTGGCTCGCCAACCTCGCGCACCGCGCGATCGACAAGTCCGCGGGCGAGAGCTCGAGCGGGCTCGCCGGCATCGCCCGGCTCGCGATCCTCGGTCTGGTGATCGCCATGGGCCTGCGCGCCATGGGCATCGCCAACGACATCGTCAACCTCGCCTTCGGCCTGACGCTGGGCGCGGTGGCGGTCGCGGTGGCGCTCTCCTTCGGCCTGGGCGGGCGCGAGGCAGCGGGCAAGCAGATGGAGTACTGGCTCGCGAAGTGGCGAAAGTAGCGAGCTAACGCTGGTGAGGCTGGCGGCTAGAATAAGCACCATGCCTCATCGGGTTTCCCCTGGTCTCGGCTTTTTCAGCGGGAAGATTCACCCCGCTGAAAAAGCCGAGATGTATTTAAAGGCCAATGCAAAGCACCGCTAACGCCGACCCCGCCGAGCTCGCCAAATTCAGCGACCTCGCGCACCGCTGGTGGGATCCGCACGGCGAATTCCGGCCGCTGCACGCGATCAACCCGCTGCGCCTCGAGTGGATCGAGCGGCACGCGTCGCTCGAGGGCAAGGACGTGCTCGACGTCGGCTGCGGCGGCGGCATCCTCGCCGAGGCCATGGCGCAGC
>JAOUGZ010000670.1 GCA_029865405.1 Betaproteobacteria bacterium | reverse complement strand
CAGATGGGCGGCGTCGGGCCGATGTTCGGCCAGGCGCACCACTTCCTGCGCGCGGCCAAGGAGCAGGTGCCCTACGGCATCAAGCGCTACACCGAGGAGACGCGCCGCCTGTACGGCGTGCTGCAGAAGCGCCTGACGGAGGCCGAGTACCTCGCCGACGAGTACTCGATCGCCGACATCGCCACCTTCCCCTGGGTGGCGCGCTTCGAGTGGCACAAGGTGGACCTCGCCGATTTCCCGGCGGTGAAACGCTGGTTCGACAGGATCAACGCGCGGCCGGCGGTACAAAAGGGGATGGCGGTGCCGACGCCGCCGTAAATGGGGACAGACCTCATTTGAGTGACGGTGCGAGCGTCGTCTCGAAGCCGTTGCAGTTCAAAACGATCTCGTGTTTTTTGGCCGGAAGATTCACCCGGCCAAAAAACACGAGACCATGGAAAATCGAACGCAGGCTTTGGCGTCATCGCCGCGCCTGCGCAGAGGTAAATGAAATCTGTCCCTATTTCTTTCTGGCGTACTTCGCCAGAAAGGCGTTGATTTCCTCGACCCTGAGCTGCGGCTCGCCCGGCACCGGCTGGGTGCCGACCACGCGGTTCATCCACTGCATGTTCTCCTGCATGCGCGCCACCACCGCGGGCCACTGCTTGGCGGTGTAGCGCTTCGGGTCGGGCAGCACGTGGCACTGGTTGCACGCGAGCCGGTACGGCTCGCCGGCCGCGGTGAACGCTTCCGGTATCTTCTTCGGGTCGAGCGGCTTTTGCGCGTGCTTCTGCAGGTACGCCACGAGCCGCCTGGTTTCCTCCGCGCTCGGCGCCTTCACGCCGGCCATCATCTCGAACATCAGCTGCCCGTAGTTGCCCTTGCCTTCCATCCTCAGCACCATGCGTTCGACGATCGTCGGCCATTTTTCGGCGTGGTGCATGGCCGGGTTGGGCAGGTTGTGGCACTGCACGCAGTACTGCACCGTCAGGCGCGCGCCGCGCGAGTCCGGCGCGGGCAGCCTGTCGAGCTCGAAGGTGGGCGGCAGGATGCGCTCGAGGAGCGGCCCGTGCGGGCTCTCGGCCCAGCGCTTCTTCGCCTCGGCGATCTCGCCGGCGAACGCCGCCAGGGGGAGCGCAAGGGCGAGGGCGGCAAGCAGTCGCATGGGCCTAGAGCGTATGCGATCGGTCGCAGTTCGCAAAGCCAAGGAGCGGCCGCGGCACGCCGCGCCCCAGCGCCAGGACCTTGAACAGTTCGCCCATCTCCGCGGGCGAGAGGAGCTTCTGCGCTTCGGCGGCGAGCGGCGCGTAGCGCACCACGTCCTCGGCGTCCTCGCGCCCGAGCAGCTCGGTGATGCCGCAATCGACGAGAAAGCCCGTCTGGTTGGCATAGCCGAGCACCTCGAGCCCGCCCTCGCGCGCGGCGCGGGCGAGCGCCGTGAAGTCCACGTGCGCGGTGATGTCCTGCAGCCCGGGATGGAAGAACACGTCGCCGTGCGCGCGGTGGCGGTAGTGGCACATGAGCGTGCCCATGGCGCGCTGCGGGTGGTAGTACTCGCGCTCGGGAAAGCCGTAGTCGACGATCAGCAGCGCCCCGCGCTCGAGGCGCGCGGCGAGGAGCTTCACCCAGGCGCGCGCCATCAGCCCGATCTCGCTCTCGTAGGGCACGGGCACGGCGAGCTGGCGCGCCGCCCCGCGCAGCTCGCCCGCGGCCGGGCGCTCCGCCCAGGCGAGGGCGCCGCCGATCTCGCTCACCCCGCGCTCCATCAGGCCCTCGCGCCGCCAGGCAAGCGCGTGCACCGGCATCGCGTCGGCAACCTCATTGGCCAGCATGACGCCGCGAAAACGCGCGGGCAGGCGCTCGATCCACTGCGCGCGCTCGCCGAGGCGCGCGCGCTGACGCGCGGTGAGCTCGGCGCTCGTCTCGAGGATGAGGTAGCGCTGGGGTGCGAGCTCGGCGGTGAGCGCCTCGGCGAGCGCGCCGCTGCCGGCGCCGAATTCGAGGATCGCTTCGCCGGGCTGCAGGATCTGGGCGACCTGCCGCGCGAGCGTGCGTGCGAAGAGCGTTCCCATCTCCGGCGCGGTGGTGAAGTCGCCGGGGGCGCCGAGCTTCGCCGCGCCGCCCGCGTAATAGCCCAGGCCGGGCTCGTGCAGCACCCTCTCCATGTAGCGCGCGAAGCCGATCCAGTTGCCGCCGGCGGCGATTTCGGCGCGGATGCGCGCGCCGAGACGCGCGCTCGCGGCGCGCGCATCGGCGTCGGGCTCGGGCAGCATGCGGCGAATTTA
>JAOUGZ010000668.1 GCA_029865405.1 Betaproteobacteria bacterium | reverse complement strand
TGGCCCCTCGCCACGCACCAGGTGCTGTCGCGCCTGGGCTTTGGCGTTGTCGGCTACGTACCCGATGCGGGCCACAAGCGCCTGATCGAGCTGTGCCAGGCCGATGCGCGCATGCGCACCGTGGTGATGACCACGGAAGAGGAGGGCATTGGCCTTGCAACCGGCGCCTGGCTGGGCGGCGCCCGCACGGCGCTGCTCATGCAATCGAGCGGCGTCGGCAACATCGTGAACGCGCTCGGCATGGTGCGCGAGTGCCGCATCCCGCTCCTCATGGTGGTGACCATGCGCGGCGAATACGGCGAGTTCAACCCGTGGCAGGTGCCGATGGGCCAGGCGACGGCCGACGTGCTGCGCGCCATGGGCGTCGTCGTGCAGCAGGCCGACGCCGCGGCGGATGTCGCGGCGCACGTGGATGCGGCGGCACGCCTCGCGTTCGGCGGATATTGCGCCAGCGCGGTCCTGATCTCGCAACGGGTCATCGGCATCAAGAGCTTTCAGGAGCAGGCTGCCCAATGACGCTGCAGCGACGCGAAGTGGTCAGTACCTTGCTCGCCGAGCGCGGCGGGCTGCTGGTGGTCGCCGGCCTTGGCTCCACGGCCTGGGACTGCACGGCGGCGGGCGACTCTGCGCTCACCTTCCCGATGTGGGGCGCGATGGGCAGCGCGGCGATGACCGGACTGGGGCTGGCGCTCGCGCAGCCGGCGCGCCGCGTGCTGGTGGTGACGGGCGACGGCGAGATGCTGATGGGCCTGGGCTCCCTCGCCACCATCGGCGTCATGAAGGCGAAGAACCTTGCGGTGGTCGTCATCGATAACGAGCGCTACGGCGAGACCGGCATGCAGGCGACGCACACGGCGCACGGCGTGGACCTCGCGGCGATGGCGCGCGCCGCCGGATTCGCCTCGGGCGTGCTGGTGCGCGATGCGGCGGGCGTGGCGGCCCTGCGCCCGAGCATCCATCAGGGCGCGGGCCCGCACTTCGCCCAGATCAAGGTGGCGGCCGAGAAAGTGCCGCTGGTGCTGCCGCCGCGCGACGGCGCGCTGCTCAAGAACCGTTTCCGGCAGGCGCTCCTGGGCGAGGGCGCCGCGCTGCAATGAGGTTCGCCGCGGCGCTGCTGGCGGCGCTGATCCTCTGGCCGCCGAGCGTTGCGGCCGAGCAGCCGCTGCGCCCGTGGCACGGCGGCGTTACGCCGCCGCTGCAGCTCGCCGACATTGCGGGCAAGATGCACCGGCTGGCGGACTATCGCGGCAAGGTGGTACTGGTCAATTTCTGGGCTACCTGGTGCGCGCCCTGCCGCGAGGAAATGCCTTCCATCGAGCGCCTGCGGCAGGCGATGAAGGGCAAGCCCTTCGCCGTGCTGGCGGTGAACCTGGCCGAGCCGGCGGCGCGGGTGCGCGACTTCCTGCAGTCGATGCCGCTCGGCTTTGCCATCCTGCTCGACGCAGACATGGCGGCGACCCAGGCCTGGAAAGTGCGCCAGCTCCCGGCCAGCTTCGTCGTCGGGCCGGACGGCCGCATCCGCTACAGCTACATCGGGGATCTCGATTGGTCGCGCGACGCCGTGCGCAAGACCCTCACCGAACTGCTGCCGCGCTAGCTGCGCTGCTGCTCGCCGCGCCCGCGGCCGGGCAGGACGTCCCGGTGCGGGCGCCCTTTTTCACCACGCCGACCGAGGTCGTGGCGCGCATGCTGGAGATGGCCGGCACGCGCGCGGACGATTTCGTCGTCGACCTCGGCGCGGGCGACGGGCGCATCGTCATCCGCGCCGCGCAGGCGCACGGCGCGCGCGGGCTGGGCGTGGATCTCGATGCCGCGCTGGTGGCGCAGGCGCGTCGGAATGCCGCGCTCGCTGGCGTCGCCGATCGCGTGCACTTCGAGGTGCAGGACGTCCTGGGCACCGACTTGTCACCGGCAAGCGTCGTCACGCTGTATCTCGTGCCGTTCCTGATGGAGCGGCTCGAGCCGCGCCTGCTGGCGCAATTGCGCCCCGGCGCGCGCGTGGTATCGCACGCGTTCGCGCTGCCGAACTGGCCTCACGACCTTGCGGAAACGGTGCGCCTCGATCGCCCGCATGAAACGCAGGGCGACGCGAGCCGCATCTTCCTCTATGTCGTGCCGGCGCAGGCACGCGGGGCATGGCGCGCCCCGGGCGGCTGGGAACTGCAGATCCGGCAGAACTTCCAGGAAATCGAAGTCGAGGCGCGGCGCGACGGCCGGCCGCTCGAGGTGCAGTCGGCCCGCCTGAGCGGCGAGCGCATCCGCATCTCGGGAAG
>JAOUGZ010000128.1 GCA_029865405.1 Betaproteobacteria bacterium | reverse complement strand
CTGCATGAGCTGCTCGCTCGGACGGCGCGCTAGCGAGCCGTGGCAGCCGCATTGCTCGGCAAGTGGCGTCTGGTAGTCGAAAACGAGGCGGTCTTCGCGCCGGCCGGCGAGATAGTGCAGGCGAATGCGCAGGTCTTGCAGCAGCCGCTCGTGCCGGGCCAGTTGCACCGCCTCGTCGCGCAGCAGCAGGCCGTCGCGGTGCAGGTCGCGCCAGTGGCGCCCGATGCCGCAGGCGCGCGCGATCCACTGGATGGTCTGCAGGTCGCGCATGCCGCCCGGCGCCTCCTTCAGGTTCGGCTCCAGGGCGTAGGGGGTGTCCTGGTGCTTCGCATGGCGCTGCTCCTGCTCGAGCCGCTTGTGCTTGAAGAAGGCCGGCGCTTCCAGCGCGGCCGCCATGGCCGCGTTCAGATCGCGGTACAGGGCGCGGCTGCCGGCGAGAAAGCGCGCCTCGAGGAGCGCGGTCTGCACGGTGATGTCCGCGGCGGCCGCGTCTTCGCATTCCCGCACGGTGCGCACGCTATGCGCGACTTCCAGCCCCACGTCCCAGAACACCCCCACCAGCCGCTCGAGGCTGGCACGCTCAAGCGCGCCGGGCTCTTCGGCCAGCAGCACCAGTACGTCGATGTCCGAAAAGGGAAAGAGCTCCCCGCGCCCATAGCCGCCGGTCGCCACCAGGGCGGCGGGCGCGTCGGGCCGCAATGCGCGCCACAAGCCGCGCAGCGTGTGGTCGATCAGGCGGCTGTGGGCGCGAAGCTGGCGCTGCGGCGCCGCGCTGCGCTGGTAGGCCTGGCGCAGCGCTTCGCGCCCGGCCAGCAGCCCTGCGCGCCACTGCTCCGTCGGCGCGGGCACCGCGCTCATGTCAGTCAGGGTTCGGCAGATCCGGCGCCGGCGGCGCGCCGGCCGACGTGGTCAGCACTTCGAAGCCCCCTTGCGTGACCAGGACCGTGTGCTCCCACTGCGCGGAGAGACTATGGTCCTTGGTGACGATGGTCCAGCCATCCGCCAGCTCGCGGATCGCCGCCTTGCCGGCATTGATCATCGGTTCGACGGTAAAGGTCATGCCGGGCTCGAGCCGCAGCCCGGTGCCCGGCTTGCCGTAGTGCAGAACCTGCGGGTCCTCGTGGAATCGCCGGCCGATGCCATGCCCGCAGAACTCCCGCACCACCGCATACCCGTGCTGCTCGGCGTGCGCCTGGATCGCCGCGCCGATGTCGCCGAGTTGCGCGCCGGGGCGCACCTCGCGGATGCCGGCCCACATGCATTCAAAGGTGACTTCGACCAGCCTGCGTGCCTGGATGCTGGGCTCGCCCACGTAGAACATGCGGCTGCTGTCGCCATGAAAACCATCCTTGATCACGGTGATGTCGATATTCAGGATGTCGCCGGGCTTGAGCACACGCTCGCCCGGAATGCCGTGGCACACTTGGTGGTTGACCGACGTGCAGATCGACTTGGGGAAAGGCTTGTACCCCGGGGGCGCGTAGTTGAGCGGCGCGGGCGTGGTGCCCTGCACCTCGATCATGTAGGCGTGGCAAAGGTCGTTCAGGGCGCCCGTCGACACGCCCGGCTTCACATGGGCCGATACGTAATCGAGGACTTCCGAGGCGAGCCGACCGGCGACGCGCATCTTTTCGGCTTCCTCTGCAGTCTTCAGGACGGCCGCCATGGGCTGAGAAAAAGGCTGATTATGCTAGAATTTTGGGCTGGCTCGCAGCTTGCCGCGAGCCAAATTTCCCGTCCCGGCCGGTTAGGGTGCCCGCAAGGGTTTTCGGTTGACCGGGGCGGCAGACCATAACCCTAAGGAGTGCGTCGTGTCAGCAACCATGCGTCAAATGCTGGAGGCCGGGGTCCATTTCGGACACCAGACCCGGTACTGGAACCCGAAGATGGCCCCGTACATCTTCGGCCACCGCAACAAGATCCACATCATCAATCTGGAGAAGACCCTGGTCCTGTACCAGGAGGCGCTGAAGTACGTGCGGCAGCTCGCCGCCAATCGCGGCGCCATCCTCATGGTGGGGACCAAGCGCCAGGCGCGCGAGATCGTGCGCGAGGAGGCCCTGCGCTGCGGCATGCCGTTCGTCGATCACCGCTGGCTCGGCGGCATGCTGACGAACTTCAAGACCGTCAAGCAGTCCATCAAGCGCCTGAAGGAAATGGAGCAGATGGCCGAAGACGGGACCTTCGAGAACATGGCCAAGAAGGAGGCGCTCGGCCTGCAGCGCGAGATGGCCAAGCTGCAGCGCTCCCTCGGCGGCATCAAGGACCTGAACAGCCTGCCCGACGCCCTGTTCGTGATCGACGTCGGCTATCAGAAAGGCGCCATCGCCGAGGCGGTGAAACTGGGTATCCCGGTGGTCGGCGTCGTCGACACCAATCATTCGCCCGAGGGCATCAGCTACGTGATTCCCGGCAATGACGACTCGAACCGCGCCATCCGCCTGTATGCGCGCGGCATCGCCGACGCCGTTCTCGACGGCCGCTCGAATGCAGTCGAAGAAGTGGCCGCGGCTTCGAAAGACGAATTCGTCGAAGTGGACGAGGAGGGGGCCGCCTGAGGCGAGGCGACCACGCGGTGCCCGGGGGCCTTCGGCCCCTTTTTTTGACTTCTGGAGCATGAGGCGATGGCGGAGATCAGTGCAAGCCTGGTGAAGGAGCTGCGCGAGCTGACCGGGCTCGGAATGATGGAGTGCAAGAAGGCGCTCGCCGAGGCGGGCGGCGACCTGAAGAAGGCCGAGGAGCTGCTGCGCATCAAGAGCGGCGCCAAGGCGAGCAAGGCGGCCGCACGCGTGGCCGCCGAAGGCGTGATCGGCGCCTGGCTGTCGCCGGATGGCAAGCTCGGCGCCCTGGTGGAGCTCAATTGCGAAACCGATTTCGTGGCGAAGAACGAGGATTTCCTCGCCTTCGCGCAGTCGCTGGCCGAAATGGTGGCGTCGGGCAATCCCAGGGATGTCGCACAGCTCGCCACGGCGCCGGTCGAGGAGCGGCGCAAGGCGCTGGTGCAGAAGATCGGCGAGAACATCACCATCCGGCGTTTCGCGCGGCTGCAGGCGCAGGGCAGCCTGGCCCTGTACCGCCACGGCGTGCGCATCGGCGTGCTGGTCGATTGCGACGGTCCCGAGGACCTCGGCAAGGACCTCGCCATGCATATCGCCTTCGCCAAGCCGCAGTACCTGTCGAAGGCCGACGTGCCCGCCGAAGTCGCGGCACGCGAGCGCGATATCGCCGCGGCGCGCGCCAAGGAGTCGGGCAAACCGGCCGACATCGTCGCCAAGATGGTCGAGGGCACCGTCAACAAGTTCCTCAACGAGATCTCGTTGCTCGGCCAGCCCTTCGTCAAGGACGACAGGCAGACCATCGAGAAGCTTCTCGCCGCCAGGAAGGCGAGGCTGCACGGCTATCGCTACCTCGTGGTGGGCGAGGGCATCGAAAAGAAGACCGGCGACTTCGCGGCCGAAGTGATGGCCACGGCAGGAGCCGGCCGCTAGGGCCCCGCCATGAAGCTGCGCGAAGCTGCGGTCGGCACCAAGTACAAGCGCATCCTGCTGAAGCTGTCCGGGGAGGCGCTGATGGGCGACGATCCCTACGGCATCAACCGGCAGACCATCGAGACCATCGTGCAGGAGATCGCCGCAGTGGCGCGCCTGGGCGTGGAGCTGGGCGTGGTCATCGGCGGCGGCAACATCTTCCGCGGCGTCGCCCCCGGCGCGGCGGGCATGGACCGCGCCACCGCCGATTACATGGGCATGCTGGCGACGGTCATGAACGCGCTCGCGCTGCAGGACGCCATGCGCCGCGCCGGCCTGGACTGCCGCGTGCAGTCGGCGCTCAACATCGAGCAGGTCGTGGAGCCCTATATACGCGGCAAGGCCATCCGCTACCTCGAGGAAGGCAGGATCGTGGTGTTCGCGGCGGGCACCGGCAATCCCTTCTTCACCACCGACACGGCCGCCGCGCTGCGCGCAAGCGAAGTCGGCGCCGAGATCGTGCTCAAGGCGACCAAGGTGGACGGGGTCTACACGGCCGATCCCAAGATCGACAAGACGGCCACGCGCTACACCCGGCTGAGCTTCGACGAGGCCATCCAGCGCAACCTCAGGGTGATGGACGCGACCGCGCTCACCCTGTGCCGCGACCAGAAGCTGCCGGTGAACGTGTTCAGCATTTTCAAGAAGGACGCGCTGCTGCGCGTGGTGGCGGGCGAGGACGAAGGCACGCTGGTGCACGTCTGAAGGAGAACTCCATGCTAGACGAACTCAGGAAGACCACGGATCAGAAGATGCACAAGAGCGTCGAGGCGTTCAAGTCCGACCTGTCCAAGGTGCGCACCGGTCGCGCGCACACCGGGCTGCTCGATCACATCGTGGTCGACTACTATGGCGCGCCGACGCCGCTCAACCAGGTCGCCAAGGTGACGCTGCTCGATTCGCGCACCATCGGCGTCGCGCCCTTCGAGAAGAAAATGATGCAGGCGGTGGAAAAGTCCATCCGCGATTCCGACCTCGGGCTGAACCCCGCGAGCATGGGCGACACCGTGCGCGTGCCGATGCCCGCCCTCACCGAGGAGCGGCGCAAGGAACTCATCAAGGTGGTGCGCCACGAGGCCGAGAATGCGCGCGTCGCGGTGCGCAACCTGCGCCGCGACGCGAACCACCACCTCAAGGAAGCGCTGAAGAAGAAGGAGGTCTCGGAGAACGACGAGCGCCGCGCGCAGGACGACGTGCAGAAGCTCACCGACCGCGCGATCGCCGAGATCGACAAGCTGCTGCAGCAGAAGGAAGCCGAGCTTCTGGCGGTCTAGGGCATGACCTCGAAGAGCTCCACGGTGGCGATTCCGGCGCACGATGACGTGCCGCGGCACGTCGCCGTGATCATGGACGGCAACGGCCGCTGGGCCAGGCAGCGCCACCTGCCGCGCATCGCCGGGCACAAGCGCGGCGTCGAAGCCGTTCGCGCCACCGTGCAGGCCTGCGCCGAGCGCGGCGTGCAGTACCTTACCTTGTTCGCGTTCAGCTCGGAGAACTGGCGCCGGCCCGCCGATGAGGTGGCGCTGCTCATGCAGCTGTTCTACATCGCGCTCACCAGCGAAGTGGAGAAGCTGCACCGCAACGGCATTCGCCTGCGCGTGGTGGGCGACCTGTCTCGCTTCGATGCGCGCATGCGCACGCTGATCGAGCAGGGCGAGCGCACCACGGCCGCCAATGCGCGCTTGACCCTCACCGTGGCGGCGAACTACGGCGGCCGCTGGGACATCCTGCAGGCGCTCAGCCGCCTGCTGCGCGAGCATCCGGAAGCGGCGCGCGGCCCGATCGAGGAAGCACAGTTGGCGCCGTACCTGGCGATGAGCTACGCGCCCGAGCCGGATCTGTTCGTGCGCACCGGCGGCGAGCAGCGCGTGAGCAATTTCCTGCTCTGGCAGCTCGCGTATACCGAGCTGTACTTCACGCAGACGCTGTGGCCGGATTTCGACGCCGCGGCGCTGGATGCGGCGATCGCGTCCTACGCCCGCCGCGAGCGCCGCTTCGGCCGCACCAGCGAGCAGCTCGAGGAAGCAAAGCGCGCTCAATCCACGGCGACCGGTGCGCTTGCCTGAAGGCCTGCCGCGGCGCGTGCTGACGGCCGCGGCGCTGCTGGCAATCTTCCTCGGCGCACTGCTGCTGCTCGACCGGCGGCTGTTCGCGTTGCTGGTCGCGGGGGTGCTGGTCCTCGCCGGACTGGAATGGGGACGCCTCGCCGGATTGGGCGCGCGCGCAGCGCTGGCGTATGGGATCGCCATCGGCATGCTTGGCGGTGCGCTCGCCTGGGTACCCGCGCCCGGGTTCGCGTTGCGCGATGCGCTGCTGTGGGCGGGCGCCGCGTTCTGGCTGCTGCTGGTACCGGCGTGGCTGCACCGCGGCGTAGGGCCATCCGGGCGCGCCGCGCTCGCGCTTGCCGGCTTCCTGGCGCTGACCCTGGCGGGGTTCGCCGCGCTGTCGCTGCCGCCGAGCCATCTGCTGATCGTGCTCGGGCTGGCGTGGATCGCCGACACCGCCGCGTATTTCGCCGGCAACGCTTTCGGCCGGCGCCGCCTGGCGCCGTCGATCAGTCCCGGGAAGACCTGGGAGGGCGTTGCGGGCGCGGCCGGCGCCTGCCTTATCTACGCTATCATTTGCGCACTGCCGGGCGCGCCACTGGCGCCGCACGTGCAGGGGGCGACTTGGGCGCTCTACCTGGCCGGCGCCGCCTTGCTGTGCGGCTTGAGCATCGTGGGCGACCTCTTCGAATCGGCGCTCAAGCGGCGCGCGGGCGCCAAGGACAGCGGGAGCCTGCTGCCCGGGCACGGTGGCGTCCTTGACCGCATCGACAGCGTGATGCCGACCCTGCCGGTTGCGGCCTTGCTTCTCAACCTGATCACCGGGACATGACGCAGGAACATCACAACGCGGATAGGCGCCAGCCCCTCGGTCTCGTCATCCTCGGCGCCAGTGGCTCGATCGGCTCGAGCACGCTGGACGTCGTGGCGCGGCACTCGCAGCGCTACCGCGTCCACGCCTTGACCGCCCACACCTCCACGCAGCGACTCCTGGCGCTGTGCGAGCAGCATCGCCCGCGCCATGCGGTGCTTTCCGGCGTCGCGGAAGATGCGGCGCTGCGCCGGCGCTTTGCCGGCGCCGGATGTGAATTGCGCTTCGGCCCCGCGGCGCTCGCCGAAATCGCGGCGGCGGCGGACTGCGACACGGTGATGGCCGCCATCGTCGGCGCCGCCGGATTGCCCGCCACGCTCGCGGCGGCGCGCGCCGGAAAGCGCGTGCTGCTCGCGAACAAGGAAGCGCTGGTGATGGCGGGGCCGCTCTTCATGCGGGCCGCGCGCGAAGCGGGGTCGGCCTTGCTGCCGATAGACAGCGAGCACAACGCAGTATTCCAGTGCCTGCCGCAGGACGGCGCCGGCCTGTCCCTGCAAGGCGTGCGCCGCATCCAGCTCACCGCCTCCGGCGGACCGTTCCGCGCAACGCCGGTGGAGCGCCTGGCCGGCGTGACGCCGGACGAGGCCTGCGCCCACCCGAACTGGGTCATGGGCCGTAAGATTTCCGTCGATTCGGCGACCATGATGAACAAGGGTCTCGAGGTTATCGAGGCGCACTGGCTGTTCGGCCTGCCGGCGGATCGCATCGGCGTGCTGATCCATCCGCAAAGCATCGTGCATTCGCTCGTCGAGTACCTTGACGGGTCGGTGATCGCCCAGCTGTCCAATCCCGA
>JAOUGZ010000667.1 GCA_029865405.1 Betaproteobacteria bacterium | reverse complement strand
TGCCCTGCGCCATGTACTCGAAGTACTGCTTCTCCAGGCCGAGCTCGGAGTTCTTGTGCAGCACGAAGTTCACCGGCTTGCCGTAGTACTTCTTCACCAGCTCCTCGAACTTCACCATCGCCTTGGTGAAGGCGTGCTCGTCGTTGAACTGCGATGCGCCGTGCAGCGTGATGGTCTGCGCCGACACCGGAACGGCGAACGCCGCGCACAGCGCGGCGAGAAACAGTCTGCGTGTCATGGGGTCCTCTCCTCTTTGACGGTTATGCGCCACAGGGTGCGCGGATCTTCTGGATCGGTCAGCGTCGCCGAGTGCAGCAGCGACGCATTGTCCCAGATTACGAGGTCGCCGACGCCGTATTTCAGGCGCAGCTGGTACTGGTCCTGCGTGGCGTGGCGCTTGAGCTCGTCGAGCAGCGCCCGCGCCTCGTCCTCGGGCATGCCCTCGATGCCGAACGAGCTGCCCGAGACCGCGTACAGCGCCTTGCGCCCGGTGACCGGGTGGCGCCGCACGACGCGGTGGCGCACCCAGCTCATCTTCTGCTCCTGCGCTTCGTTCAGCACCGAGGCCACGGTGCGCGAGGCCTTGTCGAGGTCGTCGCGGTTGCCGTAGTGGTGCAGCGCGACCAGGGGCTCGATGCGCTGCTTCATCGCCTCGGGCAGGTCGTCGTAGGCAGCGTACTGGTTCGCGAACAGCGTGTCGCCGCCTTTGCCCGGCACTTCGATCGAGTACAGCATGGTGCAGCGCGCGGGCACCTCGAGGTACGAGTAATCGGTGTGGAAATAGGTGCCCGCATCCGCCAGGCCGACCGGCTCGCCGTTTCTCCTCCGGTTCGACAGGATGAGGATGTCGGCGTGCTCGGGATGGTGGAACTGGTCGATGACGTGCGGCTCGGGGGGACCGAAACGGCGTGCGAACTCGAGGAACTGCGCCGCCGTGAGCCGCAGGCCGCGGAACGCGAACACCTGCGCGGCGAAAAACGCGTCCCAGATCTCCTGGAACGGCGCGTCGAAGGCGTCGGTTTCAGCGCCGAAGCCGGCGCTGAGCTTTCTCAGGCGCATCCGTGCACCGCCAGCAGCTGCTGCATGCGCGCGCACGCGAGCGGCGGGTCCTGCAGCAGCCCCGCCTCATCGGCAAGGCGGAACAGCTCCGCCAGGTGCAGGATGTGGCGCGCGCTTTGCTGTCCGCCCACCATGACGAAGTGCTCCTGGTGGCCGTTCAGCCAGGCCATGAACACCACGCCCGTCTTGTAGAAGCGCGTCGGCGCCTTGAAGATGTGGCGCGAGAGCGGCACCGTCGGCGCAAGGATCTCGTGATACTCGGCGCGCTTGCCCGCAGCGAGCGCGCCGAGCGCGGCCGATGCCGCCGGCGCGATCGAATCGAATATGCCGAGCAGCGCGTCCGAATGCCCTTCGGCGTCGCCCTCGATCAGCTCGGCGAAGTTGAAGTCGTCGCCCGTGTACATGCGCACGCCCTTCGGCAGGCGCCGGCGCATGGCGATCTCCTTGTCCTTGTCGAGAAGCGAGATCTTGATGCCGTCGACCTTGGCCGCGTTGCGGCGCATCACGTCGAGGCACACGTCCATGGCGGCAGAATGGTCCTTCGCGCCCCAGTAGCCTTCGAGCGCGGGATCGAACATCTCGCCGAGCCAGTGGATGATCACGGGCGCCTTCACTTGCCCGAGGATGCGGTCGTAGACCTTGCCGTAGTCCTCGGGCGACTTCGCGGCGGCGGCGAGCGCGCGGCTCGCCATGAGAATGATGCGCCCGCCGAGCTTCTCGATCGCCGCGCACTGCGCCTCGTAGGCGGCGATGACGCCGGCGACGTCGGCCTGCGCCACGTGGTCGGTCCCCGCGCCGCAGAACACCACCGCGCCCTTCACATCCTTCGCCGCATCGAGCGTGCGGCGGATCAGTTCGAGCGAATTCGTCCAGTCGAGTCCCATGCCGCGCTGCGCGGTGTCCATCGCCTCGGCGACGCCCATGCCCCAGGACCACAGGTGTCGGCGGTAGGCGAGGGTCGCGTCCCAGTCGATGGCCGCTTCAAGCCAAGGATCTTTCGCAGAGCGCGGATCGGCCACCACGTGCGCGGCGGCGAGCGCGACGCGCGTGAACGGCCGCGCCGGCTTTTCGAAGCGGCGCGGGCCGAGGAGCCCGTAGGTGTCGAGCCCGCCGCCGGCGACCGGCAGCTTGAGGCTCAGGCCTTCAGCCTGGGGATGTCGATCCATTTTCTCTGCTTCCAGCTTTTCAGTCCGAGCTCGGCGAGCTGCACGCCCTT
>JAOUGZ010000001.1 GCA_029865405.1 Betaproteobacteria bacterium | reverse complement strand
CGCGGTGGCCTACGAGAAACGCCAGCTGGTGCTGGCACGCTTTCTCGTCGGGCACATGCTCGGCGTCGCCTTCGCCGCCTCCGCCGCGGGGTTCCTGGGCGAGCGCTTCGGCTGGCAGGCGATGTTCTACCTGCTGACGGTGCTGTATGCGGCGACGGCGTTGCTGCTGTACCTCGAGCTGCGCGGCAACCCGCACACGCGCGCGCAGCCGACTGACGCCACGCCGCTCATCGAAGCGTTCCGGCGCATGGCGGGTCTCACGCGCCTGCCGTGGGTGCGCGTGGTCCTGGCGACAGTGTTCATCGAGGGCGCCCTGTTCTACGGCGCGCTCGCGTTCGTCGCCTTGTACATGCACCAGCGCTTCGGGCTGAGCCTCTGGGCGAGCGGCTCGGTGGCGGCGATGTTCGCCGCGGGCGGGCTGCTGTTCGCTGCTGGCGCGGGCCGCCTGCTGCCCCGGTTCGGCGAAGGCGGACTGGTCGTCGGCGGCGGCGGATTGATGGCGGCCGGATTTCTCGCGCTTGCGGCCGCGCCGACGCCGGGCTGGGCCGTGCCGTGCGTGGTTGCCCTCGGGGCGGGGATCTACATGATGCACAACACGCTGCAGGTGCACGCCACCCAGATGGCGCCGGCGACGCGCGGCGCGGCGCTCGCCATCTTTGCCTGCAGCCTGTTTACCGGGCAGTCGGCGGGGGTGTGGCTCGGCTCCCAGGTGGTGGATGCGGCGGGCGCACGGCCGATGTTCGTGGCCGCGGCGGTCGGACTTTCGCTGCTCGCGCTCGACTTCCGGCGGCGGCTGGCTAAACTGCGGCGAAGCGCATGAAGTCTTTCACCTACGTTTCGCTGCCCTCGCGCGTCGTCTTCGGCGCGGGCATGGTGTCCCGGCTGCCCGCGGAGGTCGACAAGCTCGGCGCCAAGCGCGCCCTCGTCCTCTCCACCCCCGGGCGCGCGGCGGACGCGAAGCGTTTCGCCGCCACGCTCGGCTCGCGCTGCGCGGGCCTGTTCGACAAGGCCGTCCGGCACGTGCCGATCGAAGTCGCCGAAGACGCGCGCCGCGCGGCCAAGGCGGCGAACGCCGATTGCTGCGTCGTTTTGGGCGGCGGCTCGACCATCGGCCTGGGCAAAGCCATCGCTCTGACCACCGGCATGCCGGTGCTCGCGGTGCCGACGACCTACTCCGGCTCGGAAATGACCTGGGTGCAGGGCTTCACCGAAGGCGGGCGCAAGCGCACGCAGTTCGACCCGAAGATGCTGCCGAAGACCGTGATCTACGATCCCGAGCTGACGCTCGGGCTGCCGGCGGCGATTTCGGCGGCGAGCGGCATGAACGCGATCGCGCATTGCGCGGAAGCCTTGTATGCGAAGGAAACGAATCCGGTCGGGTCGCTGATCGCGGAGGAGGGCATCCGGGCGCTGGCGGCGTCGCTGCCGTTGATCGTGAAGAACCCCAGGGACATGGAAGCGAGGAGCGAAGCGCTCTACGGCGCGTGGCTCGCCGGGATCTCGCTCAACACCGGCATCGCACTGCACCACAAGCTCTGCCACACGCTCGGCGGCACCTGGAACCTGCCGCACGCCGAGACCCACTCGATCATCCTGCCGCACGCCGTGCGCTACAACCGCGACGCCGCGCCCGAGGCGATGGCGCGCATCGCGCGCGCGCTGGGCGTCGAGGATGCGGCGGGCGGGTTGTACGACTTGGAAGTCAGGCTCGGGCTGCCGATGAAGCTCGCGGACCTCGGCGTGCCCGAAGCCGACCTCGAGCGCGCGGCGAGAATCGCGATGGAGGCGCCGTACCCGAATCCGGCGCCGGTCATTTACGAAGGCGTCCTCGCACTCCTGCGAAATGCACATGCAGGGGTGCGTCCCGACTGAAATTTGGGCGCATACTGGGCGCCAGGAGGAGGACATCATGCAAAAGACGATCATTGCCGCGCTATTTGCAGCGGCAGCCGTAGCCGTATCCGTGGCCCATGCTGAGACGTTCCGCCTGACCATCGGCGCGGGGCACCCGGTGCCGGCCGCGTCCTGGGTGGCGCCGATGCAGAGCTTCCTGCAGGTCGAGGTGAAGAAGCGCGTCGAGCAGAAGACGCCGCACAAGATCGAATGGGTCGAAGCCTACGGCGGCTCGGTGGCCAAGCTGGGCGAGGTGCTGGAAGCGATCGAGAACGGGTTGCTGGACATCGGCGACGTGCACGTGCCGTTCGAGCCCTCGAAGATGCTGGCCTACAACTTCGGCTACTTCGTGCCCTTCGGCACCGAGAACGCGGTGCAGTCCGGACTGGCGGCGCAGAAAGTCTTCGACGCCTATCCGCAGCTGGGCGCGAACCTGGAGAAGCGCTTCAACCAGGTGTACATCGCGACCGGCGCGGTCACCTGCTACAACCTGGTGACCACCTTCCCTTGGACCAAGGTCGAGCAGCTCGCCGGCCGCAAGATCGCCGCCGCGGGCCCGAACATTCCCTGGCTGAAGGCGGTGAACGCGGTGCCGGTGCAGTCCAACCTGAACGAGGCCTACACCTCGCTGCAGACCGGGGTCTACGACGGCTGGATCATGATCCCGGACGCGACCTACTCGTTCAAGCTGCACGAGGTGGCGCGCAACTACACCATCACCAGCTTCGGCGCGATCCCCAACACGATGATCACCATGAACCGCAACACGTGGCGCAAGCTGCCCAAGGAAGTGCAGCAGATCTTCCTCGAGGTGGGCCGGGAATACACCAAGCTGCAGACCGAAGCCTCGCAGGCGAAGAGCGAGAACGCCATCAAGCTGATGAAGGAAGCAGGCACCACGGTGCGCGAGCTGTCGTGGGAGGAAAAGGTCAGGTGGGCCAACGCGCTGCCGAACATCCCGAAGGAAAAGGCCGCCGAGATCAGCGGCACCGGGTTGCCGGGCGAGGTGGTCTACGCCTATATCCAAAACCTGAAGGCACTCGGGGTGAAATTCCCCCGGGACTGGTCCGCCAGCAAGTAGCGCCGCGCTTCTGTTCCGCCGCATCCACTATGGGTTGATGGCCGGGCTGAACGCCATCGGCTCGGTGTGGGTCGCGGCGATCACGGTGCTTATCTGCGCCGACATTCTCGGGCGCGTGCTGTTCAAGTTCCCGCTGGTCGGCGTGCCGGAGATCGTCAAGGTCTCCATCGTGGCGATCGTCTGGCTGCAGATCCCCCACACCCTGAAGACGGGCGGGCATCTGCGCTCCGACGTCGTGCTGCGCTTCCTGTCGGGGCGTACCCGCGCTGCCCTGGACGTGTTCGCCTATGGTCTCGGAGCGGTCATTTTCGGGCTGCTGGTCTACTCCGGCTGGGACACGATGATCCAGGCGTGGCAGATGGGTGAATTCGAGGGCGAGCTGCCGGTGCGCGTGCCCACGTATCCGCTGCGCTCGATCGTATTGCTGGGCGCGGCACTGGCCGCGCTGCAGTACCTGCTGATGACGGCGGAGGCCGTGCGCAGGTTGGTTTCCCGAAGTTCCGAGGCGCCGTAGTGTTCAGCCCCACGACGCTGGCGATCCTCAGCGTCGTCCTCGTCTTCGTCCTCATCCTGCTCGGCGTGCATATCGGCGTCGCGCTGGCGGCGGTCAGCGTGCTCACGCTGTGGCTGCTCATCGGCAAGTTCGAGGTGGCGATCAGCCTGCTGCAGACCACGGCCTACAGCGCGGTCATGGACTACGTGTTCGCGGTGGTGCCGTTGTTCGTGCTGATGGGGATCTTCGCCACCGTCGCCGGGGCGACGCGCGAGCTGTTCGCCTCCGCCCAGGTCCTCATGGGGCGCGTGCGCGGCGGGCTGGGGATCGCCACGGTCTTCGCCAACGCGGTGTTCGCGTCCATCACCGGCGTCTCGGTGGCTTCGGCCGCCGTGTTCTCGAAGATCGCCATTCCGGAGATGCAGCGGCTCAACTACGACCGCAAGTTCAGCCTCGGCATCGTCGCCAGCAGCGCCATCCTGGGCATGCTGATTCCGCCCTCGGTGCTGATGATCGTCTACGGCGTGCTCACCGAGCAGGCGATCGGCAGGCTGTTCATCGCGGGCATCCTGCCCGGCGTCGTGGTCATGGGGGTTCTGTCGATCGGCATCTGGACGATGGTGCTCGTCAAGCCGCGCCTGGGGGGCCGCCAGGTCGAGGCGCGTCGCCTGGACTTTCGCACCCTGGTGCGCGTGGCGACGGCGCCCTGGGCGGTGGTCGCACTGGTCGTGCTGGTGATGGGCGGCATCTGGGGCGGCTTCTTCACGCCGACCGAGGCCGGCGCGGTGGGCGCGGCGGGCGGTTTCCTGCTGATCTTCATCAACCGGCAGAAGCTCACGCTGAACGGCCTGTGGAAGATCCTGCTCGACGCGGGGCAGACCACCGCCAGCATCTTTCTGCTCCTCATCTGCGCGCAGATGTACAGCCGGGTGCTGACCATGTCCGGGCTGACTGGAAACCTCACCGCCTGGGTCACCGCGCTCGCCATCCCGCCGATGTTCGTCATCCTCGGATTCATCGTCGTATTCGTGATGCTCGGCTGCATCCTCGATTCGACCTCGATCCTGATCCTCGCCATTCCCCTCATGCACCCGATCGCGGTCAACCTGGGCTACGACCCCTTGTGGTTCGGCATCGTGTCCATCCTGGCGATCGAGATCGGCCTGCTCACGCCGCCGTTCGGCATGGTGGTGTTCGCCATGAAATCCGCGATCGGCGACTCGGTGCGGGTCGACGAGATCTTCGCCGGCTCGGTGCCGTTCATGCTGCTGCTGGTCGTGGCGCTCGGCATCATCATCGCCTTCCCGCAATTGAGCACCTGGCTGCCGTCGCTGATGTAGCCAAGAAATAGAAAGAAATAGGGACAGACCTCATTTTTCTCATTTGCAAATGAGAATAATGAGGTCTGTCCCTATTTGAATTCCGCGTCCTGAAGGGCGCGCCACATGAGCTTGCCGGAGTTGGTGCGCGGCAGCGCGTCGGTGAAGGAGAGCTGGCGCGGCGCCTTGTAGGCGGCCATGCGGCCGCGCGCCCAGTCGAGGATCTCCTCGGCGCTCGCCGCCGCGCCCGCCTTGAGTACCACGACCGCTTTGACCGTCTCGCCACGGCGCGCGTCGGGCGCGGCGATGACGCAGCATTCCTTGATCGCTGGATGCTGGTACATCGCGGCTTCCACTTCCGCCGGCCATACCTTGTAGCCGGCAGCGTTGATCATGCGCTTCAGGCGGTCGGAGATGTAGAAGAAACCGTCCTCGTCGGTGCGGCCGAGGTCGCCCGTGCGGAAGAACGGCTTGCCCTGCACGTCGCACCACGACGCGCGGAATTCCTTCTCCTTTCCCCAGTAGCCCTTCAATAGCTGCGGCCCGCGCACCACGATCTCGCCCGGCTCGCCGGGACCGAGCACCCTGAAGGTCTCGGGGTCCACCACCCGCGACTCGGTGTCGAAGGTCGGGATCCCCAGGCACTGCTGCTTCGGATTCTGCGGCGGGTTGATGTGCGTCTGCGAGATGGTCTCGGTCATGCCGTAGCCCTCGATGTAGCGCACGCCGCATAGCTCGTAGAGCTTTTGCGCGATCGCCTCGGGCATCGCCGAGCCGCCGCCGAAGATCGAGGTGAGCGAGCTGAGGTCGTGCTCGAGCGCGTCCGGATGCGACAGCAGGTCCACCACCATGGTCGGCACGTTGTCCCAGTGCGTGCAGCGGTGGCGCGCGACGAGCTCGGCCGCGGCAAGCGCATCCCAGCGCCGCTGGATGACGATGGTGCCGCCCGCGTACACCGTGGCGAGAAAGCTGTGGATGAGCCCCGTGACGTGGAAGAACGGCGCCGTGGCGAGCGCCACCGTGTCTTCGGTCACGTGCTTCCAGAGCGCCGAGCCGGCGATGTTGTGCAGGCAGGTGGCGTGCGTGTGCATGCAGCCCTTGGGTTGCCCGGTGCTGCCCGAGGTGTAGGGCATGAGGCACAGATCGCTCGCCGCGGATGTCGAGGCGCGTGGTGCCTTGTCGCCTGGACGCCAGTCCTCCATCACGATCAGGTGCTCGAGCGGCAATCCGGTGAAGCGCGCCGCCACCTCGCGCTCGGTGATCGCCACCTTCGCGCCGCTGTCCTCGACGTAGTGGCGCAGCTCGGCGGCGACGTTCGCCGGGCTCACCGGCACCGCCACGGCGTCGGCGCGCAGGATGCCGAACAGCGCGGCGATGAAATCCGGGCCGTTCTGCAGGTCGAGCAGCACGCGATCGCCCGTGGCGACGCCGCAGGCGTGCTGCAGGTGGCCGGCGAGCGCTTCGGCGCGCGCGGCGAGCGCGCGGTAGCTGAGCGAGGCGCCCTGGAACACGGTCGCCGGCTTGTCGGGAAAGCGCGACGCCGCGCGCGCGAGCAGGTCGTGCAGCCTGAGCGGCGGCGGCGACAGGCTGCGCGGCATGTCGTGCGGCCAGTGCGCCCAGTGGCGAGCTTCCATGGCGCGGAAGTATAGTGGGCGCCATGGAGGAACCATGATCGCCGTCATCTTCGAGTTCACCCCCGCCGCCGGGCGCTTCCCGGAGTACATGGCGCTGGTCGAGACGCTCAAGCCCGAGCTGGAGAAGGCCGAGGGCTTCATCTCGCTCGAGCGCTTCGAGAGCATCACCGCGCCCGGCAAGTTCGTGTCGCTGCAGTTCTGGAAGGACGAGGCGTCGGTGCGCGCGTGGCGCAACGTGCAGCTGCACCGCGCGGCGCAGAAGAAGGGCCGGGCCGGCATCTTCGCCGGGTACCGTCTGCGCATCGCCGGCGTGGTGCGCGACTACACCCAGGAGGAGCGCGCGCAGGCGCCGCGGGACAGCGTGGCGGTGCACGGCTGATGGCGCACACGTTCCTCTTTCGCGAAGGCGTATGGCGCGCGGCGGGCGAGTACCGCGACGGCGCGGGCGTCGCGACCGCGGTGGAGGGCGAGACGCGCGTGCGCCACGAGACCGGACGCTGGCTGAGCGAGAGCGTGATGCGCGTGCGCTCGAATCCGCCGCAGGAGCATCGCAATCGCACCGAGGTCGTGCCGTTCTCGGCGGGCGCGCAGTCCACGCACTGGTCGGGAGAAAATCCCTCGATCGGCTCGCTCAACGGGCGCTTCGTCGTCGCCGGCGACGCCATCCTCTCGTTTTACGCGAGCGCCACCCAGCGCTACCGCGGCTTCGAGTGCCTGCAGCAGAAGGACGCACGGCGTTACGCCGTGCACGGCGCGATGCTCGACCAGGACAAGGTGGTCTCCACCTGGGTGCTCGAGCTGCAGCTCGCGAAATGACGGCGGCCAGCGCCTACGTTCGCGCGGGAGAGGCCGTCTGGCGCTCGACCGAGCTCACGCGCGGTCCCTGGGATCCGGCGCACCAGCACGCCGGGCCGCCGATCGCGCTCGTGGCTGGCGAAATCGCGCGCGCCGCGGCGCCGCTCGGCCTGTCGCACGTGGCGCGCCTCACCGCCAACCTGCTGCGGCCGATCCCGATCGCCGAGCTCGCCGTCGCCGTGCAGACCGACTATGCGGGACGCAATGCCGCGCACTTCTCGGCGGCGCTGTCCGCGGACGGAAAGGAACTGGCGCGCTTCACGGCGCTCGTGCAGCGCGAAAGCGAGCTGCCGCTGCCGGAAGGCTTGCCGGGGCACCCGCTGCCGCAGGCGCCGCGGACGGTCGAGGCCTCGCCGGCCGCCAAGTTCCCGTTCTCGCCCGAGCTGCCCGGCTACGCCGATCTCATGGAAGGGCGCGTCGCCGAAGGGAAATTCTTCCGCGGGCCGTGCGCCATCTGGTTCCGCCTGCGCCACGCGCTTGTCGAGGGCG
The DNA here is from genome assembly GCA_029865405.1 of Betaproteobacteria bacterium. The sequence continues at coordinate 22,702 of JAOUGZ010000001.1, read as the reverse complement.
ACGCGCCGGCGCCGATCGAGCGCGTCGCCGTGGCCGCCGATTCCGGCAACGGCATCAGCGCGATCCTCGATTTCAGGCGCTACGTGTTCGTGAATTCGGACCTCACGGTCAATCTCCTGCGCCGTCCGGAAGGCGAGTGGATCTGCCTCGAGGCGCGCACGCTGCTCGGGCCGGCGGCGAGCGGGCTGGCGGAAGCGCGCATCTACGACGAGAAGGGCCTCGTCGGTCGCTCGACGCAGAGCCTCGTTGTCCGTGCGAGGGAATGACATGAAGAATTTCCTGCTGACCGCGATCCTTGCGTGCGCCACCGCGGCGCACGCGCAGGTGCCGCCCACGGAGGCGGAACTCGCCGCGTACACCGGCCTGCACGCCGCCGCGGCGCGCGGGGACGCCGCGGAGATCGCGCGGCTCGCGGCCGGCGGTGCCGACGCGAACGAGCGCGACCGCCAGCGCCGCTCGCCGCTGCACGTGGCCGCCTTCCGCTCGCAGCTCGGCGCCCTGCGCGCGCTGGTCAAGGCAGGGGCCAATCCGAATGCGCTCGAATACGACCGCTACGACATCGTCACCATCGCCGCGGTGGCCGACGACCTGCCGGTGCTGCGCCTCGCGCTGGAGCTGGGGTGCCGCGCCTCGAATGTCACCAGCCGCTACGACGGCACCGCGCTCATCGCCGCGGCGCACCTCGGCCACGACGAGGTGGTGCGCACGCTGATCCGCGCGGGCGCGCCGCTCGATCACGTCAACAATCTGGGCTGGACGGCGCTCATCGAATCGATCGTGCTGGGCGACGGCGGCGCGCGCCATACGGCGACGCTGAAGGCGCTGGTGGACGCCGGCGCGAACGTGAACCTCGCCGACCGCAACGGCACGACGCCGCTCGCGCTCGCGAAAGGCCGCGGCTACCGCGAGATGGCGGCGATCCTGGAGAAGGCGGGGGCGCGCTGAGCGACACGCTGCCAATCGTCGACGCGCATCACCACCTCTGGGATCTTTCCCGCGGGCCGCTCCATTACCCGTGGCTGCAGGATCCCGAGCCGCACGAGTTCTTCCTCGGCGAGTACGCGAGCCTCAAGCGCGACTACCTGCCCGAGGATTATCGGCGCGACTCTGCCGGCGACGACGTGGTGCAGACCGTGCACGTGGAGGCCGAATGCTCGCGCGAGCAGCAGGTGGCCGAGACCGAGTGGCTCACGTCGATCAACGCGCTGCACGGCATGCCGAACGCGATCGTCGCGCACGCCTGGTTCCATACGCCGGACGCCGCCACGATCCTCGAGCAGCAGGCGTCCTTCCCGCTGGTGCGCGGCATCCGCTCCAAGCCCTTTCGCGACGGCATGATGCGGGACAGGGCCTGGCTCGCCGGCTACGCGCTCCTCGAGCGCTTCAAGCTCTCGTGGGATTTGCGCGTAAAGACCTGGGAGCTGGAGGAGGCGGCGGTGGTGGTGCGCGCGCACCCCGGCATCCCGGTGGTACTCAATCACACCGGCTTTCCATGGGATCGAAGCAACACGGGCCTGGAGATATGGCGCCGTGGCATGCGCGCGCTCGCCGCGAGCCCGCACTGCTACTGCAAGCTGTCGTGCCTTTGCCTGCCGGACGGGCCGTGGGACTACGCGGACAACCGCCGCGTGGTGCTCGAGGCGATCGAGATCTTCGGCGCCGGGCGTTGCATGTTCGCCTCCAACTTCCCGGTCGACGGGCTGCGCGTCACGTTCCAGCAGATGTTCGACGACTTCAAGCGCATGACGCGGGACTTCTCGAGCGCCGAGCGCCGCGCGCTGTTCCACGACAACGCGGCGCGCTTCTACCGCCTCTAGAGACGCGCCAGATCCGGCATCGCGATCGGCATCGCCGACTCATAGGCGCGCGCCGCGCGCAGCACGAGCGCGTCGGCGTACTTCGGGCCGACGATGTGCAGCCCCGCCGGCAGGCCCGCCTTCGTCAATCCGCAGGGGATCGACGCCGCGGGCTGCTGCGTGAGGTTGAAGGGGTAGGAGAACGGCGACCAGTCGGTCCAGCGCCGCTCCTTCACCACGTCGGCCACCTCCTTCCCGGCTTCGAAGGCGGGCAGGGGCAGGGTCGGGGTGAGCAGCAGGTCGTACTTCTGGTGAAACCGGTTCATGAGCACGCCGAGCGCGCCGCGCGCCTGCGCCGCGTCCTGGATCTCCTTCACGCTGAACTTCTCGCCCGCGCGCGCCACCTCCAGCAGGCCAGGGTCCATGAGCTTGCGCTTCGCCTCGGGAATCGAGCGCACCACGTAGGCCGCGCCCGGAAACCAGTGCAGGGTGAAGGTGGGCTGCTGGTCCTCGAAGCCCGGATCCACTTCGTCGACGTGCGCGCCGAGCGCCTCGAACGCCTGCACGGCCTTCTTCACCAGCGCGGCGATCTCCTTGTCCACTTTCGCGTAGCCCAGATCGCGCGAGTAGGCGATGCGCAGCCCGCGCACGCCGTCCTCCAGCCCGACGCGGTAGTCGCGCCCATCGAAGGGCAGGGCATGCCAGTCGCGCGCATCAGGCAGCGAGAGCACGTTCATCATCAGCGCGGCGTCCGCCACGGTGCGCGTCATCGGCCCGAGGTGCGCGACCGTGCCGAAGGGCGACAGCGGCCAGGCGGGCACGCGCCCGAACGAGGGCTTCAGGCCGAATAGCCCGGTGAAGGCGCAGGGAATGCGGACCGAGCCGCCGCCGTCGGTGCCCACGGTGAGCGGCCCCATGCCCGCGGCCACCGCCGCGGCGCTGCCGCCGGAGGAGCCGCCGGGCGTGGTCTTCGGGTTCCAGGGATTCCTCGTGATGCCGGTGAGCGGGCTGTCGGTGACGCCCTTCCAGCCGAATTCCGGCGTCGTCGTCTTGCCGAGGAACACGGCACCGTGCTCGCGCAGGCGCGCCACCGCCGGCGCGTCGTCGTTCCACGGGCCCTTCGGATCCACCGTCTTCGAGCCGCGCAGCGTCGGCCAGCCTTTGGTGAGGAGGATGTCCTTGATCGAGGTCGGGACGCCGTCGAGCAGGCCTGCGGGCGCGCCCTTCTTCCAGCGCGCTTCGCTGGCGCGCGCAGACTCCAGCGCGCCTTTGTCGTCCACGAGATTGAAGCAGTTGAGCACCGGGTTGAGCTTGGCGATGCGCGCGAGCGCCGCGCGCGTCGCCTCGACGGGCGAGAGCGTCCTGGCGCGGTAGGCGGCGAGGAGCTCGGCGGCGGAAAAGGCACAAAGGTCGTTTTTCATCGTTTCTCCATGGGGACGAGGCGCCAGGCGCCGCCCAGCGCGGGCGGCAGGACGATGGCGAGATGGCGGTTCACTTTCAGGCCCGCATTCCTGCAGCGCTTCGCGACCGCCTTGGCGTCGCGGCACGCCAGGGCGTAGCCGGCGATGGCGGGCGAGCGCGGCGCGGCGCCGAGGAGCGCCTTCATCTGCGCGCGCGTGCCGACCAGGATCTTGCCGCGATCGGTCTGCAGCGAGATGAGCTTACCTTCGCGGCGCGGCAGCCCGCCCATGAAGCGCGCCCAGCGCGCCGCGGCGCGCACCGGATTAGCAGCGACGACATAGGCGGCAGCGAGGCCGAGCACGCCGTTGCGGTGCCGCAGGTGCTGCGGCCGCCAGATCGCCTCGGGCGCGAGGTGCTGGACGTACTGCACGCGCCCTTCCGGCATCTTCCCGGGCGCGGCGCGCACGACGGAAAAGCGCGCCGTAAGCCCACGCTCCACTCTGCGCTTCAGGTGCACGATCGGTTGCGGCGCGAAACCGTGAGCCGCAAGTCGCTGATGCTCTTCTTCGGCGGCGGGCGTCCCGAAGCACGCGAGGTGCACGCCGCGGTAGCGGCGCATGGATTTCTTCAGGCGCCGTGCATTCGGCGTGTCGGCCGTCGGCATGAGGAACTCGAGATAGCCGTCGGCGAGCATTACGCAGCGGTTCGACGTGCCGGCGGGTCCTTCCTGCGTCACCTGCACCGAGAGCGGCGTGACGGCAAAGCCCAGCTCTTCCAGCAGCGCGCCCGTCTTGTCGAGATCGGGCACGAAATGCGAAACGTGATCGAGGTAGAGCTGCCCCGGCGGCGGGCGCTGGCGGTCGGCGATGCGCATGGCGCGCTAATATAACCGCATGAACAAGTCGCTCGACACCCCGGTTGCGAATCTGAGCGGCGCTGAAGCCGTGGTGGAGATGCTGAAGGCGCATGGCGTGGAAGCGATTTTCGGCCTGTGCGGCGACACCAGCCTGCCTCTTTATGACGCGCTCGCGCGCCTGCCGCACGGCATGCGGCACGTGCTGACGCGGGATGAAAGGCATGCGGCGTACATGGCCGACGGCTACGCGCGCGTGTCGGGCAAGGTCGGCGTGTGCGAAGGGCCGTCGGGCGGCGGCGCGACCTACATTCTGCCGGGACTCGTGGAGGCGAACGAGTCCTGCATTCCGGTGCTGGCGATCAACACCGACGTGTCGGTGTCCTCGCGCGGGCGCTTCACGCTGACCGAGCTCGACCAGAAGGCGCTGATGCGGCCCTTGACCAAGTGGAACGCGGTGCTGGACCGCGCCGCGGACATCCCGCGCGTGTTCCGCGCCGCCTTCAACGCCATGACCACGGGGCGGCCGGGGGCGGCGCACATCGCCTTGCCGTTCGACGTGCAGAACGCACCGGTGGAGCGGGGCGACGTCTGGGCCGATCCGTCCCTGGGGTCGTATCCGTCGCGGCGCATCGCGCCCGACCCGTTTCACGTCGAGCTCGCGGCGAAGCTGCTGCGCGCGGCGAAGCGGCCCGTGTTCATTTGCGGCGGCGGCCCGGTAATCTCGGGCGCCCAGGAAGAGCTTCTGGAGCTCGCCATGCGGCTGTCCGCGCCGGTGGCGACCACCATCAGCGGCCAGGGCTCGATCTCCGAGGAGCACGAGCTGGCGGTCGGGGTGGTCGGGTCCAACGGCGGCACCCCGGAAACGCGCGCCATCGTCGATACGGCCGACCTGGTGGTTTTCGTGGGCTGCCGCGCAGGGTCGGTGACCACCGAGCGCTGGCGGCATCCGGTGCCGGGAAAGGCGAAGATCCTCCACATCGACGTCGATGCGCAGACCATCGGCACCAATTACGTAGCCGACGTGCCGTTGGTCGCCGATGCGCGGCTCGCGCTCGCGGCCCTGAATGCGGCGCTCGACGACCTGCGCCGGCCGTTGGACGCCGAGGCGGTGGCAAGGGCCAAGGCGGCGAAGCTCGCGAAATTCGAGGCCTTGGCGTCTTCCGGCGAGCGCCCGATCAAGCCGGAGCGGGTAGTGCAGGCGCTGTCGCAGGTCCTGGATGCGGACGCGATCGTCGTCGCCGATCCCGGGACGCCCTGTCCCTACTTGTCGGCCTACTACCCGGTGCGCAAAGCTGGGCGCACGCTGTTTTCGAACCGGGCGCACGGCGCGCTCGGCTATTCGATGGCGGCGGCGGTGGGCGCGCATTTCGCCCGGGCGTCGGTGAAGACCGTCGCCGTGATGGGCGACGGGTCGTTCGGCATGTGCGCGGGGGAGCTGGAGACTTTGGTTCGCTACAAGCTGCCCATCACTTTGGTCGTGATCCGCAACGCGGTCTATGGCTGGATCAAGGCCGGGCAGAAGACCGGCTACGGGCAGCGGTACTTCTCGGTCGATTTCGGCGTGACCGACCACGCCAAGGTGGCGCAGGCGTTCGGGGTGAAGAGCTGGAGCGTCGAGGATCCGGCGCAGCTGGGTGCGGCGCTGAAGGAGGCGGTCGCGTTCGACGGGCCTACGCTGGTGGACGTGGCGTGCCAGCCGCTGCAGGAGGCGAAGGCGCCGGTGTCGGAGTGGGTGGCGTAGGGGCCTGGGCGCAGCCGCGCTACGCCGCCGGAGTCGGCGCAATCAGGACGATGACGCCGAGTAGAGCGAACAGCGCCGCAGCCACCCACCGCATCACCGTCATATTCACTCGATGGGCGAGCGCTTCGCCGATCCAGACAGCCGGCACGTTCGCAATCATCATGCCCAGCGTCGTCCCGACAACCACCGGGACGAGCGCATCGTAATGGGCCGCCAGTGCCACCGTGGCGAGTTGAGTCTTGTCGCCCATTTCAACCAGAAAGAAGGCAACGAGGGTCGTCAGAAACACGCCGGCGCCTCCGAGCTTTCGGTCCTCCAGCTTGTCGGGCTTCAGCGCCCACGCGCCGAAGGCGAAGAACGAGACGGCGACAATCCATCTCAGCGCTTGGGGGGACACAAGGCTCGCGAGCCAGACCCCCACGTAGCCCGCGAGGAAATGATTGGCGAGCGTCGCGAAAAGAATGCCCAGAATGATCGGCATCCTGTGCTTGAACTTCGCCGCGAGCAGGAACGACAGAAGCTGGGTCTTGTCGCCCATCTCCGCGAGCGCGACAACCAAGGTCGAGGTGATGAAGGCTTGCAAGAGATCCCGCCGCCTCTAACGTTGGAGTTCAGCGGCCGCCGAAGGCAGTCCGCTGGAACGACTGGTTAGGCGGCCAGCCAGCACCATTCAGCTTCGACATCGCAGTCAGTCCACTTCGATCACAATTTTTCCGTTCGCTCTGTTCTCGTCCATCATGGCGTGGGCTTTACGAAGTTCCCCAAAATGGAAGCTCGGTCCGAGTTTGAGAATGAGCTCGCCGGACTCCACGAGAGACACATACCCTTGAAGCTGCGCGAGCTTGATATCGGATGCTTCGCCGCTGTATGAGGTCAGTTTCACGCCTGTCGGAACGTCGCCCATGGGGTGGAAGTCCTGCAGGACCCAGCCTCCGCCGAGGATACCCGTCATACAGACGATGCCGCCCCGGCGCGCCGCCTGCAGAGAATCGAGCAAAGTCGTAGTGCCGATGAGCTCCAGGACGCGGTCATAGCCATCCGGGCAGATGGCGCGGGCCTTGTCTGCTATCACTCCGTCGTCGACGATGACATGGGTGGCGCCAGCGGCATTGAGCTCGTCGGCCTTGGCCGGGTTTCGCGTGGTGGCGGTGACTTCGAGGCCTGCCGATCGGGCCAGCGAGATGGCCGTAAATCCGATGGACGAAGTCGCGCCTCGCACAAGAATGTTCTTCGCCCGCTCAATTTCCAGTCCTACGTGGAGTGAACCGTGAACAGTCTGAAGCATCTCAGGCAGAGCTGCGAGGCGCTTCCACTCCAATTGTGTCTGTATTGGAAACACATTCTGCTGCGGCACCAGCACGTATTCAGCGTAAGACCCGTCAAACTGCCGCCCCATTCCCCCCATCATTGCAACGACGCGCTGTCCAGCCGGCAAGTTAGAACCGGGCGCGGCGACGACTTCACCGGCACACTCGATGCCAAGCACACGCGGGAACTGTACCGAAGGCGATTCCCCGCGCCGCGTAAACCATTCTGAACGGTTGAGTCCAAAGGCCCGGTTTCTAATTAGGACCCATCCGTCCCTTGGGGACGGGCGCGGAATCGTTCTGAGCTCCAGCCTTTCCGGGCCTCCGGGCTCGCTGATCACATAGGCCTGCATCGTGTCCCGCATTGAATTACGTTGCTCCAAAATTCGACGCAATTCCTAGGCCGCCTAGCGCCCAAGTTCACTTGCGAGCGAGTCACCACAAGCGAGCGAAGCGAGCACTCCTTAGATCGCTCGTCAAGTGCAACGATCGTTAGCCAGCAGGGCCAGGATGCCCGGCTGCAACGCCAGCATCACTCGCTTCGCCGGCGCCGATCTGCGGTCTTGAGTCTCCGCGGTCTGGTCACGTCTTGTCGAGTTTCTCGACGGCACCCAGGCCAAGCTTCTTCAGCAGGTCGATGAGGGTTCTTCGCTCTTTCGCCGTCAACGTGTCGGCCACGGCATCCATTCTAGCCTTGTGCGCGTCAAACGTAGACGCGATGAGGGCGCGGCCCGCTTGTGTGAGCGACACCACCCGCGCGCGCCTGTCCGCATCATCGACACTGCGCTGCGCCAAGCCGCGCTCCTCGAGCCGGTCAATGGCCGACGTGATCGCGCCGCTCGTAAGGTTTACCCGGCGGCCGATATCATTGACCTGAAGCGGTCCCCTGTTGAGCAGGACCTCGAGGATCGTGAACTCCGAGAACGCAAGCGCGGCTCCTCTCACGCTTTGCTCGGCGTGTTGCGCCAAGACCCTGAACGCCTTCATGAGTACCAGCCACGCGTGCGTGCCCGAGGTGTCGCGTCGCTTCGTCCCGGGGCGGTGCCCCGCTTCCCGGTCCGCCGCGTTGCGTGATTCCGCTTTGTGCGCTGTCGCCCTGCGACGCGGTCCCTTGGGCACCATAGGCTGCGACGTCAGTCGGAGAGAAATGAGGCCCAGTCGAACGCGCGCGCCCAAGACTCAAACGAAGTCCAGCGCACGTCCGGGAATGCCCTTGCCAGTTCGTCGCGATCCACATGATACCCCGTGCGTTCGAAGTACTCGAACATGAGCGCACTGTCTTCACCCATCGTACTGCGCACCACGTCCAAGGGTAGCTGGTAGTGATGAAACTTGCGGCCGGTGATGTCTGCCAGAATGCGGATCGTGTCGTTGGCGCTCACTTCGTCAGCACTGATATCGAACCGCTTGCCCGTGTAGCGCTCGCGGTTCTCGAGCACGGTCACCGACACCGCCGCGATGTCCGGCAGGGAGATCTGCGCCAGCTTGCGGTCGGGCGTGAGGGGCGAGGGATAGATGCTGTTGCGCATCTGCGCCTGAAGATATGCCATGTTCTCCATGAAGTAGGCCGGTCCAATGACCGTGGCGTCGACGCCGATAGAGTCAATGTGCCGTTCCACCGCGTACTTGCTGTCAAAGTGCGGGATGCCCGTGCCGCGATTGGCGTCGCCGACGGAGCTGTAGAGGAGGTGCGCGCCTGCGCCCTTCGCGGCATCGGCGGTTGTCATCCCCTGCTTCGTCTCGGCGTCGGTGCCCGCCTCGAACGGGGTGGCCATCGAGTACACCGCGTCCATGCCGCGCACGGCGCGATTCATTGAATCGCGATCAGCGAGGTTGCCAGTGATCAGTTCCGCGCCGAGCTGCGCGAGCGCAGTGGCAGCGGGCGAGGAGAGATTGCGGGTGACAGCACGGACGGAGTGTCCGTGGTCGAGGAGGAGGCGGGCGACCGCACCGCCCTGCTTTCCGGTGGCGCCAGTGACTAGCACCTTGAGTGAGGTTGTCATGAAGGTGAAGGTATCAGTCGATTGCCTTGATGTCAAGACATAATCACTTGACATCAAGAAACGGTGATGCGATGAAGCACGGCGGCCAGCTAGGGAGAGCTGTGAGGTGGCGTGAGCGCCGCCAATGTTCTCATCCCCTGTGCACGCGGTAACGGCAGGGAGCTCTTTCCGGCTGGTAGGAGCTGATACGCTTCACCGGGCAATCGCCCCTCGTGCAGCCTATGCCGGCAAAACGCGTCGGCCGCCGCGAGTTGTGGTCGGTCTGTCTGGCTAACGTTCACGGTGAGGGGCGCGCGCCGCTCTTGCGCGCGTCCCTCTCAACCGTGTTGTTAGGCGCCAACACCTTGAACACCACTCGCTGTCCGAAAGAGAGCTTGGCGTCGGCGTGGTACTTGCCGTTCTCCTTGGCGACGAGGCTATCTAGCGTATAGGTGTGAGCTGAGACCCGCGCGCGCTCCGGACGGTGCGAATTCCAAAGCACCGTGAAACAATAGCCGTGTTCTTCGGTAGTCGTCTGCGCTTGCACCCTGCCGCCATCGGGCCCGATGAATTCGAAGGCTAGCGCGTCAAAGGCCCTCGGTTGTAGCTTGAGCTCCTGGATAACCTCTTCGATTGGCGCGAATGGCTTGTGCTCGGTCGGCATCTTGTCAGGATGGAGCTCGTCAATGGTCTTCCCGCGTTGGGACGTAGCTCCGGCGGCCAAGAACGTGACGCTTAGCGTGTCACCCGGCATCAACGTTCGCTCATCTTCCCAAATTAGGTACTGAGATTCTCTCCCTTCTGGGTATGAGCCTCCGCTGACCCGTAACGTGGCGCGTTCTGGGCCGAGGCAGTCACCACTAACGCCTACGTCAAGAACATCAAACCCGTCGGTCGCTACGGTAAGGAGGTGGTCCCCGTTGAGAGCAACAGAGAGCGCTGGCATTTGGCGCCTAACTAGTGAATGAGCGGCTCTCCGCCGCCCGCAAAAGTCTCCATATGTAGAAGCATGCTCCTAGATCTAGAAACTTGCTTATGCCGATAGGTACCTATATCTGGAATCTCGAATCTAGATACCCCAGGTCGCCCAGGCGCCCGACCGCTATCACGGCGAACCGGATCACAGCCGCTGCAGCTTCTTCTCCGCCCCCGCATACAGCACATCCCGCATCGCCTTCGCCGCCTTGGCGTGGAACGCCACCGCCGCGGGATCGAAATCCCGCGCCGGCACGGGCGTGCGCTCGAAGTGACCGAACCGGTCCTCGCCGCGCACCAGCGCCGCGCAATCCCAGGACCCGACGACCTGCTTGGTCGCCGGCGGCATGAAATGCATCGACACCCCGATGCGTCGGTCGGCGGACGAATTCGGCCCCGACCCGTGGGCCAGGCAATAGTTGTGCAGCGACATCTCCCCGGCCCGCAACGGCATGTAGGCCGCGCGCGACTCGTCCAGGCCGCGTATCGATTGCCCGCGCGTCAGCATGTTGTCCTCGTCGTAGGTGTCCTCGTGACCGAGCGTCGCGCCCAGGTGCGTCCCCGGCATCACCTTCATGCACCCCGCCTCGACGCTGGCATCGGATAGCGCGAACCAGGCGGTAACGACGTTGCGTGAGGACAGCCCCCAGTACGTGTTGTCCTGGTGCCAGGAGACGAAGCTCTTCGAGCCGGCGTCCTTGATCCAGAAGATGGTGCTCCAGCACAGGATGTCGGGGCCGATGAGCTGCTCGATGGGGTCGAGCACGCGCGGGTCGCGGATCAGGTCGTCGAGCCACTTGAACAGCAGGTACGCCCGGCTGCGCTGCACGGCCTCGAGCTTGCCGCCCTGGCGCGCCTCGACCGCCTCGAGCTGGCGCCGCAGTCCCAGCGTCTCGGACGCGGGCATGACGGGAACGGGACTGACGTAGCCGTCCCGCTGGTACTGCGCGATCTGCTGCGCGGCGAGCGACATGAAGCCTCCTCGATTCCATGATACAGAATCGGGAATGGCGGGGCCGCTGCTGACCCGGGAGGTGCATGACGCGCTGCGAAACGCGGCGCGGGCCGGCAAGCCCGCGGTCGAATGCTCGCTCGACCTGGGCCGCTCGACCACGACGGTCAAGGTGGATGAGGACGGCTGGACCTGGCAGGGCCGGCGATTCCCGTACCTGGACTCGTGCAAGGCGCGGACCATCTACTACTGGGTGGACGATGCCTTCCAGCCGGTGCAACGCTTCACGACGTCGCTCGTCAAGCTGGTGCCCACGCGCTGGGGCCCGCCGACCTTCGAGATCGACGGCATCAAGATGCATCCCACGGAGCACGTCTCGCCTTACGCGGACGCGGAGCGCAAGGTCGGCCTGGTCAGGCCGCGCGGCAAGGTGATCCTCGATACCTGCGGCGGGCTCGGCTACACCGCCGCCGCGTGCCTGCAGGGCGGGGCGAAGCAGGTTCTTTCCTACGAGAAGAGCGAAGATGTGATCTGGCTGCGCGGCCTCAATCCCTGGTCGCCGCAGGCCGGGGGCGCGCTGGCGCTGACCCACGGCGACATCGCTGGGCACCTCCCCACGCTGCCCGAGGGCTCGGTCGACGCGATCCTGCACGACCCGCCGCGCTTCGGCATTGCCGGCGAGCTGTACTCGCAGGCCTTCTACGACGAGCTCGCGCGCGTGCTCAAGCGCAAGGGGCTGCTGTTTCATTACACTGGCTCCCCGAACAAGCTGACCAGCGGGCGCGACGTGCCCAGGGAAGTGGCCAAGCGCCTGCGCAGCGCCGGATTCGCCGCGGAACTGCGGGGCGACGGCGTGCTGGCGACGAAAACCTGAAGGAGGAAACTATGCCGGAACTCAAATCCGCGTACATCGGCGAGCTGATGATGGAGATCACCGGCAGCTACATGCTGGGCGACGCACCGGTCGGCAGGCGCCGGCTCGACCGCCTCGACAAGGGCCACTTCAAGGGCCCGAAAGTGCAGGCCGAGATGCTCACCGGCGGCATGGACATCCTGCTCGGCGGCACGGACGGCGCGGTGCGGCCCGACGTGCGCCTGATCCTCAAGCTGGACGACGGCGAGATCCTGCTGATTCAGTACCGCGGCGTGCGGCACGCGCCGGCCGAAGTCATGCAGCGCATCGCCAAGGGCGAGCGGGTGCCGCCGAACGAGTACTACCTGCGCACCAGCCTGGTGTTCGAGACCGCGTCGAAGAAGTACCACTGGATGAACCGCGTCGTCGGCGTGGGCGTCGGCCGCCGCGAGCCGAGCGCGGTGTTCTACGACGTGTTCGAGATCGAGTGAGCCGCGACCTGGTCATCGTCGGCTGCGGCATCGCCGGCATGTCGGCGGCGGTGAGCGCGCTGCAGGCGGGGCTCAAGGTAACGCTCCTCGAGCGCGCGCCCGAGGAGGATTTCGGCGGCAACTCGCGCTGGACCGAGGCCTACCTCAGGATGAAGAACGACGCCGAGGTGTCGGACGACTTCGAGGAAAAATTCGCGCAGAACGCGGGCGCCAACCTCGACCCGAACGTGCTCGACGCGGTCGCCGGCGAGTACGCGCACTGGCCGCCGTACGTGAAGTCGCACCCGCTGCCCGATCCGGAGTTGATCGCGCATTTTGCCAACAGCGTGCCGCCCACGATCGCCTGGCTGAAGAGCTTCGGTCTTAAATTCGGGCCGCAGGCAATCTACCTCCTCACGCAGAGCACGTCGCGCATTGCGGCTCAGGGCGGCGGCCTCGCGCTGATCGAGCGCCTGATGAAGGAGGCAAAGGCGCTCGGCGCCGACGTGCTCTTCCGCACCACGGCCGTAGACCTTCTGCGCGACGGCGAGGGCCGTGTGGCGGGTGTGCAGGTCATCGATGCGGAAGGAAAGCGCCAGGAAATCCGCGCCCGCGCCACGCTGCTCGCGAGCGGCGGCTACGAGGGCAACCCGGAAATGATGACCCACTACATGGGACCGCGCGCCGCCAACATCCGCCCGGTGGCGCGCGGCGGTTACTACAACAAGGGCGAGGGCATCCGCATGGCGCTCGCCGCCGGCGCGGCGCCGGCGGGGGATTTCGGCTCGTACCACGCCGAGCCGGTCGATCCGCGCTCGCGCCAGCCGGAGGCGGTGGTGCACATCTATCCCTACGGCATCCTCGTCAACAAGCTCGGCCTGCGCTTCGTCAACGAAGGCCCGGGCATGGTCGACGCCTGGTACGACCCGATCACGCGCACCGTGGCCGACCAGCCCGACGGCATCTGCTGGGTGATCTTCGATGCGCAGGTGGAGGGGATTTCGCGCTGGAAGACCAGCATCCGCTCCGACGTGCCGCCCTACGAGGCGGGCACGCTGAAAGGGCTGGTTGAAATGCTCGGCTTGCCGCCGGAAACGCTGGAGACGGTGGCCGCGTTCAACCGCGCCTGTCCGCCGGCGGCGGGCGAGTTCAAGCCCTTCGAGCCTGACCGCCGCGCGACGCGCGGCCTCGCGCTCCAAAAGTCGCACTGGAGCCGGCCGATCGAGAAGGCGCCGTTTCGCGCCTACCCGATCATCTCGGCCAATTGCTTTACGTTCGGCGGGTTGAAGGTGAACACGCACGCGCAGGTGCTGGACAACGATGGCAAGGTGATGCCGGGGTTGTACGCGGCCGGCGAAACCGTCGGCCTTTATCATCAGGTCTATACCGGCTCGACCTCAGTGCTGCGCGGCGCGGTGTTCGGGCGCACTGCGGCGCTGCACGTCGCCGCTTCACACAAGGACTGAACATGCCGACTCGTTTCCAGGACAAGGTGGTTGTCATCACCGGCGCCGCGCAGGGCATCGGGCGCGCCGCCGCGATCCGCTTCGCGTCGGAAGGCGCTCGCGTGGCGGCGGTCGATCTGCCGGGATCCGACCTGCCCGGATGCCTGGGCGAGATAAAGAAGGCCGGCGGGCAGGCGATCGCGGTCGAAGCCGACGTCACGCGCAAGGCCGACATCGAGAAGTACGTCGCCAAGGCCGAGGCCGAATTCGGCGGCATCGACTGCTTCTTCAACAACGCCGGCATTCTGGGCGTGATGCGGCCCCTCCTCGACTATCCGGAGGAAACGTTCGACCGCGTCCTCGCCGTGAACGTGAAGGCGGTGTGGATGGGCCTCAAGCTCGTCGCGCCGGCGATCATTCGCCGCGGCGGCGGCGCCATCGTCAACACGGCGTCGATCGCGGGCTTGAAGGCGACCGCCGGGCTCGTCGCCTACACCGCGAGCAAGCACGCGGTCGTCGGCATGACGCGCACGGCCTCGATCGAGCTCGTGAAGCAGGGCGTGCGCGTCAACGCCGTTTGCCCGGGACCGATCGAGACGCCCATGGGGCAGCAATTAGACAAAGGCTACGATCCGCAGAACCCCAAGGCCGGGCACGAGCGCTCGGTCGCCCGCATCCCGATGGGGCGCTACGGCGAGCCTGAAGAGGTGGCGGCGCTGGTCGCGTTCCTGTGCAGCGCCGACGCCTCCTTCATCAACGGCGGCATCTACACCGTCGACGGTGGGGCGATGTCATAGCGCGCCTCGCTCAGGCGGACCTGGGCTTGCTCAGCCGCTCGATGAGATCCGGGGGAATGAAGTTCACCAGCTCGGTCTTGTCGGCCTCGACCAGCTCGACGTAGCGCTGCACGACCTCTTTCGGATCCATCTGGCCGATGGTGATGCGCTTGACGAGGGAATCCATGGCTTTCACGTCTTCGGGGTCCGCGGTCTTGCGGTCGAACCACTCGCCGGGGTTGTTCGCCATGCGGTCGTTGAAGCCGGTGGCGTAGGGGCCCGGGTTGATGAGCGCCACGTCGACATTGAACGCCGTGAGCTCGGCGCGCAACGCCATGCCGAGCGCCTGGCAGGCGTGCTTGGTCATCGCGTAGGGTCCCGAGCCGACACCGGCGCGCACGCCGGCGATCGAGGAGACGATGAGGATGCGCCCGGCGCGCTTTTTTCTCATCTTCTGCGCAACGCGCTGCACGCACGCGAAAGTGCCGAAGACGTTGACATCGAACACCTTGCGCAGCCGCTCCACGGGAATCACCGAGAGCGGTCCGGTCTGGCCCATGGCGGCGTTGGCGATGAAGACGTCGAGGTCCCACTGGTCGAGCGTGGCGATGTCCTTGGCGTTGGTGATGTCGAGCTTGGCGACCGTCAGCTTCGGCTCGGCCCTGGAAAGCTCGGCCGCCTGCGCGTCGGTCTCGACGGTGGCGATGACCTTGTGGCCGCGCTTGGCGAGCTCCACGCAGGCGGCGCGGCCGAAGCCGCTGGCGGCGCCGGTGATGAGCACGGTTTTCGACATAGGGTTCTCCTGTGATTGACGTTACGATAGCGCGTAATTGCGAAACCGACGGGGATTATCCATGAATGCCGATGCACCCGAACCCAGCCGCAAGGCGCAGGTCGACGCCGTGCTGCTTAAACTTCCAGGCGTGATCGCAAAGAAAGTGAACAGCCTCGACGCCTACTTCATCAGCGACCGGATGTTTGCCTGCATCAACGGCCGCGGGGTCGCGCTGCGCCTGCCGGTGGCCACCGCGACCGACCTTCAGTTTTCAAGAAACGATGTGGTCCCGTTCCAGCCCGGCGGCATGGCGAGTTCGCGCGAATGGATACAGATCGACCGCGCCGACGCGGCCGAGTACGAGAAGGACCTGCCGCTGTTTCAGGCCGCGCTCGAGTTCGTGAAAGCCGCCCGGGGCCGCTAGGAGGTCGCTTTACGCGAAGCCGCGCGCGTACACCGCCTCGAGCTTCGCGATGGCCTCGGCTGGCAGCGGCCCCATCGCTTCGGCCGCAATCGCCTCTTCCAGATGCAACGGCTCGCCGAGCCCGATCACCACGCAGGCGAGATCGGGATTGGCGAGGGAAAAGCGCAGCGCAGTCTGCGCCCGCGTGCCGTGTCCGGAACCGAGCGCGGCGAGCGCAGCATGCGCCCGCTTCGTCTCGGCCTCCAATGCGCTGTTTTCCGTAAGGGCAATTTCACGCCCATGGCGCTCGTCGGTGGCGAGCACGCCCGACGCAAAGACGCGAATATTCATCATGGCGACGTCGTGGCGCTTGCAGGCGGCGCACACGCCGGCGAAATCGTGTCCGCTCCAGCCGGCCGGCATCTTGCGCGCAGCGCTCGGATTGAGCAGGTTGTAGTACACCTGCGCCGAGTCGAAGCGCCCGGTGTCGATCGCGCGCACGATGGCCGGCGCTTCGCCGAGCGCGGTGAGCCCGACGAAGCGCGTGAGGCCCTGCCCGCGCATGCGCTCGAGGCCGTCGGCGACGCCGTCCTTCTTCAGCACATCGTCGAGGCTGATGGCGCCGAGCACGCCGCTCCCGGTCTTCGCGCCGATCTGGTTGTGGAGCTGCAGCAGGTCGACCGAATCGCGCTTCAGGCGCTTCAAGCTCTCGTGCACGCTGCGCTCGATCTCGCCCGGGATGTCGCTGAGCTTCGCGAGGTCGAGCCGCACCTTGGTCGAGAGGTAGGGCTTCGTGTCATTCACCTCCGCGAGCAGCCAGCCGAGCGCCTCTTCCGAGCGCCCCTGGCCGTAAAGCGGCGCGGTGTCGATCCAGTTGATGCCGGCGTCGAGTGCGCGCCGCAGGACGCGCCGGCGCGTGTCGTCGTCGGCCAGCACGATGATGCCGCCGACGAAGCCGGCGCCGAACACCACCTGCGAGACCTGCAGGCCGGTACGGCCGAATCTGCGCATCTTCATGGGATGTCGAACCCTTCGTAGCCCTTGGCCACCACCTCGTCGCACTTCTTCACGTAGTCCGGAAAGCCGAGCAGCGGCATGAAGACACGCGTCTTGCCCGGAATGTTCGCACCTACGTACCAGGAGTTGCACTGCGGGTAGAGCGTGCGCTCGGCAACCGCGTTCACATGCTCGACCCAAGCCTCCTGCGCTTCGGCGCGCGCCTCGATAGTCGCACGCCCCTGCGCGCGCAGCCGCGCGATGCACTCGGCGATCCAGTTCACGTGCTGCTCGATCGACACCATCATGTTGGTGAGCACCGACGGACTGCCGGGCCCGGAGATGGTGAATAAGTTCGGGAACCCCACCACGCTCAAGCCAAGGTAGGTGCGCGGGCCGGCATGCCAGGCCTCACGCAGGGTCATCCCGCCGCGGCCGCGGATGTCGATCTTCAATAGCGTCCCGGTCATCGCGTCGAAGCCGGTGGCGAAGACGAGCGCGTCGAGCTCGAAGCTCTGGCCGTTGACGCGTACGCCTTTCGGCGTGATCTCGTCGATGCCACCCTGGCTGATGTCGACGAGGTGCACGTTCGGCCGGTTGAAGGTCGCGTAGTAGCCGGAATCGACGCACAGGCGCTTGCAGCCGATGACCTGCTTCGGCGACAGGAGCTCGGCCACTTTCGGGTCGCGCACGATGCCGCGGATCTTCTCGCGCACGAACTCGGCGGCCATGTCGTTCGCCGCCTTGTCGAGGAGCAGGTCGCCGAGCGCGCCGAGAAAGAACAGGCCGCCGACCTGCCAGCGCGCCTCGAACGCCGCGCGGCGCTCCTGCGGCGTCATGTCGCGCGCCGGAATCGAGCTGCGCGGCAGGTTCGAGCCGAAGGCGTTGATCTGCAGGCTGTTGCGCGCGCGGAAGTTGGCGTAGTCGGCCTTGATGCGCGCTTCGTAGGCGGGATCGAGCGGGGCGTTGTGCGCCGGCACCGAGTAGTTCGCGGTGCGCTGGAACACGATCAGCGACCCTGCCTGCTCCGCGATGATCGGAATCGACTGGATCGCGGACGAGCCGGTGCCGATCACGCCGACGCGCTTGCCCGTGAAGTCCACTTCTTCGTGCGGCCACTCGCCGGTGTGGTAGCTCGCGCCGGCGAACGAGTCGATGCCCTTGATGACCGGGCGGTTGGTGGAGGAAAGGCACCCGGTCGCCATGACGAGGAACTGGGCGGTGAACTCAGCGCCGTCCGTCGTGCGAACCGCCCAGCGTTTGGCGGCTTCGTCGTACGTCGCGGCGAGGACGCGCGTATCGAACTGGATGTCGCGGCGCAGATCGAAGCGGTCGGCGACGTGGTTGGCGTAGCGCATGATCTCGGGCTGAGTGGCGAAGCGCTCGCTCCAGCGCCACGCCTGCTGCAGCCGGTCGTCGAACTGGTAGGAGTACTCCATGCTCTCGACGTCGCAGCGCGCGCCGGGATAGCGGTTCCAGTACCAGGTGCCGCCGACGCCGGAGCCGGCCTCGAACACGCGCGCGGCGAGCCCGAGCCCGCGCGCGCGATGCAGCATGTACAGGCCGGCAAACCCGGCGCCGACGATGACGATGTCCAGCCTTTCGCTCATGGCGCCAGTCTGAGCCGCATGACGCCCGAGGATTGCGACACCTCGAAGCGCCGCAGGTAATTCTGGCCAAGCAATCCCTTCTTGCCACCGAGCGGCGTGACGGCGACGCTCAGGCCGCTCACCTTGAAGCCTTCGGCCTCGACGACCTGATCTTTCACGATCTTGCCCTCGACGGTCCCGTTTGCCGTGCTGAAGTAGCCCGTGATCCCCTCCGGCAGGTTCGCCTTGCGCGCGACTTCCTGGTTCACGGATACATACGTGGCCCCGGTATCGATCATGAACGTGACCGGCACGCCGTTGACGGTCCCTTCCAGATAGTAATGGCCGTCGCGCGCCACTGGAATGGAGATCTCCTGGCGACCGTCGGTGACGGCGTGCACCACGGTCGGCGTGCGCGTCAGGCGATCGGCGGCGAAGAACACCACGCCGACCAATGCGAGGACCATCGCCGGCCAATGGATGTGCCACTTCATCAGAATCGGTACAGCTTCGCCGGATTGTCTACCAGAATCCGCTGGCGCGTCGCCGCATCCGGCACCCAGTCGAACATCGTCTGCAGCAGGCCCGCGTCCTCCGGCAGCACCGCCACGTCCGGATGCGGCCAGTCCGTGCCCCAGACCATGCGCTCGGGGTTGTGCTTCACCAGCTCGCGCGCCAAAGGCGCCACCTTGTTGTACGGCGCGCCATCCATGCGATAGGGCGCAGAAAGCTTCACCCAGCAGCGACCTGAATCGACCAGCCTGAGCAGTTCCTGAAAGGCGGGCTGGACGCACCCCTGCCACGCATCGACGCGGCCGAAATGGTCGATGACGAAATCGGTGGGCAGCTTGAGCAGCCGGTCGGCGATCTCCGGAATCATCGCGCCCGGCAGATGCAGCTGCACGTGCCAGCCGAATTGCTTCACCCGCGCGGCGGTGCGCTCGAGCGATTCGAGCTCGCCGGCGCGCATGAAATTCAGGCGCGCGCCGACGAAGCCGGCGCCGTTCAGCGCGCCGAGCTGCGCATCGCTCACCGAGCCGTCGATCACGGCCACGCCGCGCGCGCGCTCGCCGAGCTCCCGCATCGCGTCGCGCTGGCAGGCATTGTCGACGCCGTAGACGCTTGGCTGGACGAGCACCACGCGCCCGGTGCCGAGCGCCGCCGCCATTTTCACGTAGTCGTCGAGGCGCGCCTCTTCGGGCGTGTACTTGCGCGCCGCGTCGAGCGGGTAGCGCGCGAACGGCCCGAAGACGTGGATGTGGCAGTCGCAGGCGAGCGGCGGCGGCCGGGGCATCCTAAAAGTCTACGTTCTTCGCGCCCTTCAGTTTCAGCATCTCGCGTGCCTCGTTCGGCGTCGCCACCTGCAGGCCGACTTCCTCGATGATGCGCCGCGCCTTGGTGACCTGCTCGGCGTTGGACTTCGCCAACTGCCCGCGCCCGAGCCATAGGCTGTCCTCCAGCCCGACGCGCACGTTGCCGCCCATCACCGCGGCCTGGGCGGCGATCGCCATCTGGTTGCGGCCGGCGCCCAGCACCGACCAGTAATAGGCGTCGCCGAAGAGGCGATCGGCCGTGCGCTTCATGTGGATGACGTCCTCGGGATGCCCGCCGATGCCGCCGCGGATGCCGAACACGGACTGGATCAGCATCGGCGGCTTGATCAGCCCGCGGTCCAGGAAGTGCGCCGCGGTGTACAGGTGGCCGATGTCGTAGCACTCGATTTCGAAGCGCGTGCCGTTCGCGCTGCACGAGGTGAGGATGTAGGCGATGTCGCGGAAGGTGTTCTTGAAGATGCGCTCGTCCGACCCTTCCAGGTACGGGCGCTCCCAGTCGTGCTTGAAGTCCTTGAATCGCCCGAGCATCTCGTACAGGCCGAAGTTCATCGAGCCCATGTTGAGCGAGGCGACCTCGGGCTTGAGCTGCAGCGCGGGCTGCAGGCGTTCCTCGATGGTCATCGTCGCCGCGCCGCCGGTGGTGAGGTTGATCACCACGTCGCTCGCCACCGCAATCTGCGGCAGGAACTCGTGGAACAGCGCCGGGTCCTGCGACGGGCTGCCGTCCTTGGGATTTCTCGCGTGCAGGTGCACGATCGACGCGCCCGCCTGCGCCGCGCCGATCGCCGCCTTGGCGATCTCGGCCGGGGTCACCGGCAGGTGCGGCGACATGCTCGGCGTGTGGATCGATCCGGTCACCGCGCAGGTGATGATCACCTTGCCTTGGGCTGCTGCCATCGTATGTCTCCTAGACCATGTAGCGTACGCCGCCGCAGACCGAGATGGCCTGCCCGGAAATGTGCTTGCCCGCGTCGGTGGCGAGGAACAGCGCCGTGTTCGCCACGTCCTGCGCGCTCACCATGGTTCGCAGGCTCACGCTCTCGAGCAGCCGCGCGCGCATGTCGTCGTTGGTGATGCCCAGCCCGCGCGCCTTGGCGTCGATCACGCGCTCGACGCGCTCGCCTTCCACCACGCCCGGCTGGATGCAGTTGACGCGCACCCCGTCCGGCCCCGCCTCGGCGGCGAGACTCTGGGTGAAGCCGACCACCGCCCACTTCGCCGCCGCGTAGGGCGTACGCAGCGCGAAGCCCAGGCGCCCCGCGGTCGAGGACAGGTTGATGATCGAGCCGCCGCCCGCCGCCTTGATGAGCGGCATGCCGCGGCGCGTGCAGTAGAACATGCCGTTCAGGTCGACGGCGATGCAGCGGTCCCAGTCGCCGGTGGCGATGTCCTCGACCTTGGCTGTCGGTCCCGCGATGCCGGCGTTGTTCACCAGCACGTCGAGCCCGCCGAGCGTGCGCTGCGCGTCCGCGAACAGGCGCTCCACCTCGGCGACGCTGGCGACATCGGCCTTGGTCTTGTGGATGTCCCTGTCGAGCGCGGCGAGCGCCTTCTCGTCGACGTCGCACACGTGCACCTTGGCGCCGTGGTCGCGGAAAGTCCGTGCGATGGCGAGGCCGATGCCCGCTGCGCCCGCCGTCACGAGGACGCGCAGGCCCTTGGCCGATGTGCTCATGCCTTCCCCCCTTTTTGCAAAGCCTGCCAGACGCGCTGCGGCGTCATCGGCATGTCGAGATGCCTCACGCCGCGCGAGGCGAGCGCGTCGAGCACCGCATTGACGCCCGCGGGCAGCGACCCGGCGACGCCGGATTCGCCCGCGCCCTTGGCGCCGAGCGGGTTGGTGGTGCAGGGCGCGACGTGGTGGCCGAGCGCGAGCATCGGCAGGTCGTCGGCGCGCGGCATGGCGTAGTCCATGAACGACGCGGTAAGCAGCTGCCCGTCCTCGCCGTAGACGAGGTGCTCGCCCAGCACCTGCCCGAGCCCCTGGGCGACGCCGCCATGGATCTGGCCTTCGACGATCGCCTGGTGCACGACATGCCCGACGTCGTCCACCGCGGCGTAGCCCACCACGCGCACGACGCCGGTCTCCGGATCGACCTCCACCTCGCATACATGGCAGCCATTGGGAAAGCTCATCTCCGGCGCGGCGAAGGTGGCCACCGTCTTGAGCGCGTCGGCCTTGCCCTGCGCGAGCTCCCTCCAGCCCACGCGCCGGTCGGTGCCGGCGACGCGAAACTCGCCCGTGCCGTACTCGATGTCCGCGGCGGCGGCCTCGAGCAGCTCGGCGGCGACGCCCTTGCCCTTCTTGATCGCCTCTTCGGCGGCAAGCCCCATGGCGCCGCCGACCATCATGGTGGAGCGCGAAGCGACCGTCGGAATCCCGCCCGGCACTTCGTCGCTGTCGCCCTGCACGATCCGCACGCGCGACGCGTCGATCTGCAGCTGCCGCGCGAGGATCAGGGGCAGGGTGGTCATCTGGCCCTGGCCCATGGCCTGCGCGCCGGTGCGCAGCACCGCAGTGCCGTCGGGCTCGAAGCGCAGGTCGGCGACCTCGGTGAGCGGCGCACCCCCCGCCACTTCGAGGAAGCAGCACACGCCGATGCCGCGAAGACGGCCCTTCGCCCCGGACGCCTTGCGCCGCGCGGCGAAGCCCTTCCAGTCGGCGAGCTCGAGCGCCGCGTCGAGCACCGCCTCGAACTCGCCGCTGTCGTAAGTCTGGCCGCTCGGTGCCTTGTACGGCATGGCGGAGGCCGGGATCAGGTTCCGGCGCCGCAGCTCGACGCGATCGATGCCGGTGGCGCGCGCCGCCTCGTCGATCAGTCGCTCGATCAGGTAGATCGCCTCCGGACGCCCGGCGCCGCGATACGGCCCGAGCGGCGCGGCGTTGGTCAGCACCATCTTCACGCCGGCGTGGATCGCCGGGATCCGGTACACGCTCGAGAGGCAATTCTTGGTGTTGTTGGTGGCGACGATCGCGGCGTAGGTCGAGGCGTAGGCGCCGATGCCGACCTGCGTGCGCGCGCGCAGCGCCAGGAACTTCCCGTCCTTGTC
>JAOUGZ010000666.1 GCA_029865405.1 Betaproteobacteria bacterium | reverse complement strand
CGGACGGTGCTAGATTCAGTATAACCGCGCCATGATGCCGCGCAATCTTCCCGAGCTCGCCCAGGCCGTGCAGCGCAACTGCGACATCTCGGATGCGCGCTACGCGGGCGACTACGGCATGTGCACTTTCCTGCTCAAGATGCGCGAGTACTACCGCTGGGAGCACGAGCTGCCGTTCGCGCGCGAGTTGCCCAGGGACGAGCTGGGCGAGTGGCTGAGCTCGCGCGAAGCGCGCTGGAGCGAGATCGAGGCCGACGCTTTCCAGCCGCTGCCGCTCGCCTCCGGCGCGCTCGATCCCCTCGCCGCCGACAGGGCCAATCGCGAGCTCCTGCCGCAGGGCCTCGTCTACAGCGCCGGCTATGGCCGGTTCCACAAGCCCGTCTTCTTCCTCGGGGCGCTGCTGCGCGTCGAGCAGCGCGCCGGCCTCACGGTGCTGGTCTCGTCCTGCGAGTACGCGCGCGAGCTCGCCGCGCCGCCCGCGATGCTGCAGGGGCGCACGATCTTCGTGCGCCGGGAATCCGTGCGCCGTTACCTGTGGGAGAAGATCGAGGAGTGGCAGTGGCGCCGGCAGAGCCCCGCCATGGCGCGCGCGCTGGCGGGCTACGATTTCATCGCCGACACCGAAGGCGCGCTCGCGCGCATGGCCGAGAACGAGATGGAGAGCATGATCCTGCACGAGCTCGGCGAAGCGCAGGCCGGCGAGCTGCTGGGCGGGGCGTGGGAGACCATGCTCGCGGCGGCGGCGCGCACGCCCGCCGAGATCGAGGCGCGCGCGGTGCGCGATCTGCTCGCCGATTGCCTCTCGACGCTGCCCGCGCTCATCGCGCGCGCCAACCTGCCGGCGCTGCACTTCCACTTCGCCACCTTCGATGCGCCGCGCCGCGAGCTCTTTCCGCAGGCGCTCGAGGCCTACGAAGATTTCCTTGGCGGCGGCTCGCTCGAGCGGCTGGCGGACGTCGCGCGCGAAGGCGCGGCGCGCTGGCTGGCCGCGGCGCGCGCACGGCTCTAGCGCGGCGCCGTTTCCACCGTCTGGTCTACGAGCTTCGTCATCAGGCGCACCATTTCCGGCGCCACGATGTCGAGCATCTGCTCGACGACCCACTTGTTGTCGCCCTCGGCCATCGCATCGGACACGCGGTTGGCGAAGTAGCGCAGGCAGGCATAGTCCGGCTCGCCGCCCGGGTACGCGAACTCGGCGTACTCGCCAAAGCGCGCGTTGAGGGCGTCGATGAAGGGCTTGCGGTACTCGCCCGGCCCGAAGAGGTCCATCTGGTTGTTCGCCATGGTCGCCGCCAGGTGGCGCACGACCTCGCCCACCAGCTCGGCGCGGTCGGCCTCGCTCAGCCGGCCGTGGACCGCGCGGTCGACGAGCTGCGCGAGGAAAGCGATGAACTCGGTGATCACCGTGGTCGTCAGGCGGTCCGAGCCGAAGCGAAAGCCGTCCTTCTCCAGGTGGCGGAAGATCTCGAGCGCGACCTTCCAGATGTTGGCGCCGATCACGCCGGCGCGCTCGGCGAGCGTGCGCTCGCCCTTCTTGCGCCAGCGCGTCTTGAGGAGCGCGATCTGCGGGCGGCTGCTGATGATGGCCATGTTCACGGATAATAGACGCGGGAGGACCTGATGTCAGGACTGGATATGGAGCTGGCGAGCGGCATCGCCGCCTTCGAGGCGAAGGAGTTCGCGCGCGCCATGCAGCTCCTGCAGCCGCTCGCCGAGCGCGGCGCGCCGGAGGCGCAGTACCGCGTCGCGATCATGGCGCAGGTGGGCCTCGGCATGGTGAAGAACTGCGCGATCGCGGTGAAGTGGATGCGCGCCGCCGCCGACCAGGGCTACGCCCTGGCGCAGCACGGCATGGGCTTCATGTACTTCCAGGGCGAGTGCACCAAGGCCGACTACGCCGAAGCGGCGCAGTGGTTCCGGCGCGCCGCCGCGCAGGGGCTCGCCGGCTCGCAGCAGATGCTCGCCACGATGTACGACAAGGGCCTCGGCGTCGCCGCCGATGCCGCCGAGGCCGCGAAGTGGCGCGCGGCGAGCGAGCGCGCTACTTCCTGATCCAGGCCTCGTAGCCTTCCTGCTTTTTTTCCAGGCCGGCGGCGTAGCCCGCTTCGTAGGCCTCGTTCACGCGCTGCTCCTCGCGCTTGGGGTTGTGCAAGAAGCCCGAGGCCCAGCCGTTGATGTACTCGGGGTCGACTTTCTTCTTCTGCATCTGGTCGATGGCCTTGTAGTAGGCGCTGTCCATCATGCGTGCTCCTGTAAACTGTGGACCGAATCGATATTA
>JAOUGZ010000127.1 GCA_029865405.1 Betaproteobacteria bacterium | reverse complement strand
CCGTTGAAGTCACGCCGCAACATCACGTTGCCGTTCGCGTCGTAGCTCATCGTGCTCGAAACGGTACCCGAGCCCGAGACCGCCGGCTGCGCGATCGACGTATTGCGGTAGGCGCCGTTGATCGATTGAAAGCCGTAGGTCCGCGCGGTGCCGCGCGCGTCGGTGACGACGATGTTCCCCGGCCAGCCGCCGGCGTTCACCACGGTGTTGTTCACGCCCTCGGGCTGGGTGGTGCGCTTGGCGATGCCGAAGATGTCGTAATAGTAGGTGCCGATCCTGACCTGGTTCTCGTCCACGAGACCGGTGAGCCGGCCGTCGTACGTGTTGACCAGGCCGGATATGGTCTTGTCCAGAAAATCGGGCTCGTTGTAGAGGTAGGTGCGCCTCTTCCCGTCGGGGTAGGCGACGCTCGCGAAGTGATTCAGAACGGTGCTCTCGTAGACGTAGCTCTGGCCCGCGGGGTCCTGCATGCTCGAGAGCCGCCCGAACGCGTCGTGGGTGAAGTTGAGCTGCCGGCCGAAGGCGTCGGTGACGCGCACCAGGTACCCGGGGCCAGGCGCGACCCCCGGCAGCGTCGCCCCCGTGCTGTATTCCAGGGTGTGCGCGAGCCCGGCGCGGTTGGTGATGGAAAGGAGCTTGCCTGCGGCGTCGTAGAGCTCGGTGTTGTCCGTCGCGGCGTCGTAGTACTGCCATCCTGTCAGCAAACCGCCGCCGTCAACAAGCTTCGTGATGCGGTCGTCGATGTCGGTGTCAGGCAGGTAGTCTGCGCCGACCAGCTTGAAAAGGAACACCCGTCCGCTCGGGCGGTGCGCAACCGCCACCGGCACAGTGCCGAAGTCCTGGTTCTCGATGTGCGCCGAGTAGTTGTGCCGCCACTGGCGTCCGTCCCTCGTGTAGACGCGGCTGTTGTAGACGCGCTCGAAGCGAAGAGGAAACGGCCCGCTCCCGGCATAGTCGAGCTCCACCTGACGCTTGACGCCCGTCTGCGGGTCGATGGGATTGCCGAGCAGCACCGAGTCGCAGCCCTCGCAATCCTGCTTGGGATCGGTGGGCTGGCGAATGCCCAGGTTGCACAGCGCAGGGGTGCCGCCGCTCGTCGCCGAGAAGTCCTCGCCTCCCTTCACGGAGGTGCAGGCTACCGGGCGCGCGCGGGTGCCCCTGAAGCCGATAGCGGTGTCCGTAGTGCTGCATACCCCCGACTGGAGCCGCTTGCCGATCACCACGATCCCCGTTGCCGAGTTGCTGCTTTCGTAGCCGAGGGTGTACTGCGGTCCGTTGCCGTTGAAGCAGTTCACGCTGCCGTAGATCCCTCCCCAGGAGAAGGGGTCCGACGAAGGTCCTTCGCACAACGGCTCCCACCTCCGGGTAAAGGTGTCCTCGGCAAGGGGCCGCATGTCGGATTCGGAGACCGGGCGCCGGTATTCGATCGGCGGCAGCCCCTGGCAGCCGAGCTGCGTTCCGGCCCAAGTGCCCCCTTGCGCCTCGCAGAACGCTGCGTTGAACGGCACCGCGTTGGGTCCGGTCCCCCATTCGCCGCACAGGCTGTGCTGCCATGGGCCGATGATCGGCATCCAGCAGTTGCTGTTGCCGCCGTACTGCTTGCACTGCGAGCGGTCGATCGCGTGCGCCGCGGACGGAACGAGCAGGAGAGCGGCCGCAATCGCCGCCACGCGCAGCAACCGTATCATTCTCGACCTCCCCTTCGTCTTCGCGGCGCGACATCCCCATGCCGCGCCGATGACATTCGCCAATTTACTCAGCAACCGCGCAAATACAAAGCGCCGAATCGAGATATCTTGGTACGAGATGTACCACTGCGCCCGCTAGCGGATCAGAGCTGGGCTTGAAGGGACTGACGCCTACTACTGAACGATCGCGGTGCGGAACGCCGCCGGCTGGTCGTGCACGATCGCCCGCCCGGCGGCGCCCTGCAGGAGCAGCGACGAAAGCTTCAGCTCGGCGGTGCCGCCCGGCTGGATCGGCCTGAAGGTGACGACCACGAACTCGGCGTCGGCCGGCACCGCGCCCTTGCCCGAGGCGCCGACGAAGATCGAGCCCGCGGGGCCGACGCGGTAGCTGAAGTTGCCGCCGGCGAAGAAGCCGCCGGCGCGCACGTTGACGGGCTCGAGCAGCTTCGCGTCGAAAGAAAGCTGCAGCGGCGAAGCGCGCACCGCCTCGCCCGAAGTCACCTTGAGCGCGACGTTGAACGGTTTGCCGGCGCTCACCTGCCCCGGCCCCTCGAAGCGCAGCTTCGCGGGACCCGCTTCCGCCGCCCCGCTTGCCGGGGCCGCTGCCGCCATTGCGGTGGTGCGTACCGGCGCCTCGCTCGCCAGGCCCGATGCGACAGCGATGTGCTGCGCGATGCCCAGCGGCAGATAGGTGAGCGTTACACGGTCCGGCGTGATCGCGTCCACGCGATAGCCGTCGGGAAGCGTCTCGCCTTCGCTCACCCAGAGCACCCGGTCGCCCTTGGCGAGGACGATGTTCGCGCCACCCTCGTAGACGACCTTGCCGGCGACGCGGTACGGCATGGCGGGCGGCGGCGGTGGAGGCGGCGGCTCGGCGACCGCGGCCTTGGGCGCGGCCCGCCGCGGTGCTGGGGGGACCCAGGAGCGCTGCGCGAAGACTTCGCCGCGCGGCTTGCCGATGGCCTCGCGTTCAGGCAGCGCCGCCGGCGGCGTGTCGGCTGCGCGCTCGGCAGCGCTCGACACCACCGCGCTATCGGGCGCGGGCTCGGGAGACGGCGCTGGCGCCGGTGCGAAATAGGCCGCCACGGCGACCGCGCCGCCCGCAAGCGCCAGCCAGGCAAAGCGTGTCCTGCGTTCCATAGCTTTGCAGTAAATCCCAATTAATGACGCGCCGCAAGCTCCCTCGAGCCGGCAGGGCCAACCTGCGGCGCGCCACCCGTGCATGGGATTGAAAAGTCTTTCGGCGATCCCTGGACGTCGCCGCCGAGCGGCATCGCGTCGCCGGACGCAGGTTCGCCTCCCGCGGCGCTCTTACAACTCACCTTTCTCGATCGACGCGATTGATGAGCATCGGGCATGACCGCGGCAGTGTCACAAAAATTTAGCCGCGATTTCGCAAAGAAATGGCGGAAACGCGAAAACATCTTCTCCGGGCGTCGTTGACACCCCTTCTGCGCCGCACGAGCATCTTCCTGTCACACTAGGAGGAACTCATGAAGCAAACTACGTTGTTCGGATGGGCGGCAGCGCTGGCCATGGTGCTCGCCGCGTTCGGCATCTGGCAGTTGCAGCCCAATGTGGCGCAGGCCGACAGCAACGACCCGCCGGGCTTCCAGGTCGTTCCGTCCTGGCCGAAGCCGCTGCCCAACCAGTGGCAGATCGGGCAGGTCCCCGGCATCGCGGTCGATCGCGATGACAACATCTGGATCGTGCAGCGCCCGCGCTCCATGACCAACGACGAGCGCGGCGCGTCGGACTACGACATCGGCACCGGGCAGGTGCTCGATGGCCCGGCCCGGCCGCAGGGGTCGATCTCGGACTGCTGCTTCCCCGCGCCCTCGGTCATGCAGTTCAGCGCCAAGGGCGACCTGCTGCGCGCCTGGGGCGGCCCGGTGGATCCCGGCAAGTGCGTCGAGACCGCGGACGAGAATACGACCTGCCAGTGGCCCGGCAGCGAGCACGGCATCTTCGTTGACCACAACATGAACGTCTGGCTGAGCGGTCAACAGGGCGGCTCGGTGCTGAAATTCAGCCGGAACGGCGACTTCCTCATGCAGATCGGCAGGCGCCAGCCCCCGGTGCGCAACAGCAACGACACCAATGGCGGGGTGCGTGGCACGCCGCTGATGGCGCAGCCCGCGGACCTGGAAGTGGACCCCGAGAACAACGAGCTCTACGTCGCCGACGGGTACACCAACCTGCGCGTGCTCGTGGTCGACGGCAATACCGGGATGTACAAGCGGCACTGGGGCGCGTACGGCCAGCGGCCGGTCGACGACACTGGCAACGTGGGCCCGTACATCAAGAACCAGGTGCCGGCGCCGCACTTCCGCAACCCGGTGCACGCCGTGCGCATCACCAACGACGGACTGGTGTACGTCGCCGACCGCACGAACAACCGCATCCAGGTGTTCGACAAGAAGAAGGCGGGCACGGTGGACTGCCAGAACCCGACCGGGGCACGCGGGGTCTGCGGCTACCTGGGCGAGATCTTCGTCGAGCGCGACACCCTGGGGCCCGGTTCCACGTGGGATATCGACGTCTCGCCCGACAAGCGCCAGAAGTTCCTCTACAACGCTGACGGGTCGAACAACTACGTCTGGACGCTGCTGCGCAGCACCGGTCAGATCCTGTCCACGTTCGGCCGCAACGGCCGCAACGCCGGCCAGTTCCACTGGGTGCACAACCTGGCGGTGGACTCGAAGGGCAACATCTACACCGCCGAAGTGGACACCGGCAAGCGCGTGCAGAAGTTCAAGCAAAAGGGCAAGGCCAAGGACAAGCACGACGACGATGATGATTGACAGGCCGAAACCGCGTTAGCACACGCCCATGCTTGGACTGCGGCCGGCGCGCCAAGGCGCCGGCCGCGTTTTGTTGTGGGTCCTGGCCCTCCTCCTCGGGCCCGGGCTCCTGTCGGCGCCCGCATCGGCGCACGACATCCCGGACGAGATCGTCCTGCACGGGTTCGTCAAGCCCGAAGGCGACCGGCTGCACCTGCTCCTGCGCGTGCCCCTCGCCATGCTGCTCGGCATGAACCTGCCCAAGCGGGGGGTCGGCTATCTCGATCTCGCGCAGATCGACGACAAGCTGCAGGCCGCGGCGACGGCCGCGGCCAGGGAGCTCGTTCTTACCGAGAACGGCGTCGAGCTGACGCCCGGCCGGATGCGGGCGCGCATTTCGGAGCCCTCCGACCGCTCCTTCGAGACCTACGACAAGGCGCTCGCCAACATCGCGGGCCCCGGGCTCCCGGACTCGACCAACGTGTTCTGGAACCAGGGCTACTTCGACGCGCACCTGGAATACCCGATCCGCTCGGCGCAATCCGACTTCGCGCTCGACATGCGGCTCGCCCCCGGGCTGCGCGGGCGGCTCAAGCTGGTGCTCAGGTTCCTGCCGCCGCAGGCGCCGGTGCGCGCCTACCAGCTGCACGGCGGCGCGGGTCACGTGGTGCTCGATCCGCGCTGGCACCAGGCGACCTGGGCGTTCATCAAGTTCGGCTTCTTCCACATCCTCGACGGCCTGGACCACCTGCTGTTCCTGCTGTGCCTGGTGCTGCCGTTCCGCCGCGTCGGCTGGACCCTGGTCGCCGTGGTCACGTCGTTCACCGTGGCGCATTCGGTCACGCTGATCGCCGCCGCCTACGGCATCGTTCCCCGCGGCGCATGGTTCCCGCCGCTCGTCGAAGTGCTGATCGCCGCCTCGATCATCTACATGGCGCTCGAGAACGTGCTGCGCCCGAACCTGCGCTGGCGCTGGCTGGTGACCGCGGCGTTCGGGCTGGTGCACGGCTTCGCGTTCTCGTTCCTGCTGCAGAGCCAGCTGCAGTTCGCGGGGGATCACCTGCTCGCGTCGCTGCTCGCGTTCAACGTCGGCATCGAGCTGGGTCAGCTGCTGTTCATCGCGCTCGCGCTGCCGCTGCTCGCCCTGCTGTTCGGCCTGCCGCGCCTGAGCGCGCCCGTGGTCACCGCGGTGATCTCCGCGTTGGTCGTGCACACCGCCTGGCACTGGCTCGCCGAGCGCTGGCAGGCGCTCGCCGCCGTGGAGTGGCCGCAACTCGATGTCGCGACGCTCGTCCTGTGGGGGGCCGCCATCGCGGCGCTCGCCGGCCTCGCCTGGACGCTGCTAGGAGGACGACCTGCGGTGCTGCGACGGCGTGACGCCGAAGCGGGCGCGAAACCTGACTGAGAAGTGCGCCGCGCTGCGAAAGCCGCAGGCATGCGCGATATCCGATACGGCGGCGCCGCCCGCCTCGAGCATCGCCGCCCCGCGGCCAAGCCGCCGCTCCATCACGAAGCGATGCGGCGTCGTCCCGGCGGCGGCGCGAAACGCGCGCACGAAATGATCCACCGACAAATGCGCCTGGTGCGCCAGCGCCCGCAGCGACACGTCGGCCGCTGGATCCGCATCGATGAGCTCCTCGATGCGGCGCAGGACGACCCCGCTCAAGGGCGCGATGCGCGGGGCGCCCCGGCGGCGCGCAGTCGCATGCGCCGCAGCGGAGTGGAAGCGCAGCAGGTGACGCAGCAACAGAGGCGCGGTGTGGTCAAGGAACGGCGACGCCGCGGGCCGGTGCGGGTCGCTTTCCGCCCCTGCGTCTTCGACAGCGCATTCGCGGTCCAGGAGCCGGAAATAGGCGTCAAGCCACGGATCCGCGATGCCGAAGAAGTCGTGGATGCGAGGCGCGCCGTCGTACCCCGGATGCTGCGCCGCGAACCGCTCCACGGCGCCCGCTTCAATGTAGACATGGATCGCTTCCACCGCCGCGTCGCTCGTCCACTCGGTCGGCCGGTCGCCGGAGGAGAAGGTGACGCTGCCGATCGCGGGCACTTTGCGCTGCGAGATCCCACAGCAACTGCGCGTGACCGGCGTGACGCCGCGCACCCAATAGACGAGCACATGGTGCGGCGCCCAGGGACTGAGAACGCGAAAGCGCGGCAGGCGCCATTTTGCGGCGCACAGGCCGCTCGTGCTCTGCAGCAGGAACTGCGGGCGCGCGCCCGTGACGCTCGCGTAGCGCGACGCAATGCCGCTCACGGACGGTGGACTCGCCACAGGCACGCTGCCTCACAGCAGTTCGAGAAAATTATTCCCGATTACGGCGCGCCCGACTCATGAATAGTTGTCGTCTGGTCATCGGGGTCGTTCATGAATCGAAGCCCGATGCGCGAGCCGTTCGGCGGCCGCTGCCAGGGGTTCGCGGTCAACGCCGCGCTGTCGCGCGGTTCAGCGCACCACGGTGTCGATGAGGACCTCGACGCCGCTCGCGTCGCTCGGCACCGGCGCGCTCGCGCCCTGCAGGTCGCCGGCCTGCGGCTTCACCTGGCCCGAGCGCGACACGCGCGCCGTCACCACGATGCGGGGGAAGGACGACAGCTCGGCGCCGGGCGCCATCGCCATCGAATCGTCGAGCGCGAACTGGGCCGGCAGCTCGCGCGCGCGCCGGCGCAGCACCGCAAGCGGCATGGGCGGGCCCTCGGCGGCGCGCGCATAGATGAACACCGTGTCGTCGGGACCGAATTTTCCCTTGAGCGCCGGCGCGATGCGCACCGTGCCGCGCAGCGCCGCGGCCTG
>JAOUGZ010000664.1 GCA_029865405.1 Betaproteobacteria bacterium | reverse complement strand
TCGCCATCGACGTGCACACCCACGCCTGGAAATCCGCGCTGCGGGTCGGCGACACGCCGACCGAGTCGCAGCAGGCGATGGGCAACTATTTCCGCTACACGCCGCAGCACCAGACGGTGCCCGAGATGGCGGACATGTACCGCAAGCTGAAGATGGCGTTCGTCGTCTTCACCGTGGACGGCGAGAAGGGCGCGAGCCGCGGCCTCACCAACGAGGAGATCGCCGAGCTCGCGCACAAGAACGCGGACGTCGCGATCCCGTTCGCCAGCATCAACCCGCACCGCGGCGCGGAAGGCGTGGCGATGGCAAGGCGCCTGATCAGGGACTACAAGGTGCGCGGCTTCAAGTTCCACCCGTCGGTGCAGGAGTTCTACCCGAACGACCGCATGGCCTATCCGCTCTACGAGGTGATCGCGGAAGCGAAGCTGCCGGCGCTGTTCCACACTGGGCAGACGGGCGTCGGCGCGCAGACCCCCGGGGGCGGTGGCATCCGCCTGAAGTACTCCAACCCGATGCTGCTCGACGACGTCGCAGCGGATTTTCCCGGCATGCCGATCATCCTCGCGCATCCGTCGTTTCCCTGGCAGGAGGAGGCGCTCTCGGTCGCGACGCACAAGCCGCAGGTGTACATCGACCTCTCGGGCTGGTCGCCGAAGTACTTTCCGCCGATCCTCATCCAGTACGCGAACACGTTGCTCAAGGACAAGATCCTTTTCGGCTCCGACTACCCGGTGATCGCGCCGGAGAAGTGGCTGGCGGAATTCGACAAGCTGCCGATCAAGCCCGAGGTGCGGCCGCTCATCCTGAAGCAGAACGCGGCGCGGCTGCTCGGGCTCTAGTGTGCTGAGTCCGAAATCCGTCGCCTTTCAGCTTTTGGCCGATCTCGTGATTTTCCGCGCCTTTTCGTTCTTGCGGGAAATCACGAGACCCTGAGACCGTCGCATGGCGCAGGCGCTCACGCCAACGTGATCGCCCCTGTGTCTCGGGACTGGGCAAGAGCGGCCCAGTCCCGAGATCGAAGAAAAACGATCACGCATTTCTGACTCGGGACACTAGAAGCGCCAGCCCAGTTTCAGGCTGTAGGAGCTGGCGTCGCCGGTGCGGTCGGCCTGCAGATTGACGTTGAGCACGGCGAAGTTCATGCCGATGCCGACAAACGCCTTGGTGAGCGAGAATTTCTCCGGGCGCAAGCCCGCGGTGCCGCGAGGATCGCTTTCGACCCAGACGCGGCCGATTCCCGCGTAAGGGGTGAGAAACGCGAAACCCTTGGAGATCGAGACGTCCACGCCGCGCGTGTCCAGGGACAGCTGGTCGACGCCGCTCAGCTTGGTGAGGCTGCCGCGCACGGCGAGGGCAGGCGATGCGGTGCCGCCTTGCAGGATCGCATAGCGCAGCTCGCCGCCCGTGTAGGTGATGTTGCTTCCGGGAATCGACGCGTACGTCAGGCCGATGTCGAATCCCGCCGGCAGCCCCTTGTGCAGGCGGAGGGTCGGCACGTATATCGTGGCGTCCGCATCGTCCGAGGTCACACGCTGCAGGATCGCGGCGTGCTGCATCTTCGTCGCCGTTACGCCAACGCCAAGATCGAAGCCGGTGACGCCCAGCGGTTCCGCGGGAATCTGCGCGTGATAGCTGAGCGCAGCGCCCAGGTCCTCGGACAGCAGGCGGAACTCGCCCTGCACGATGTTCTGCAGCTGGTCGATCTCCTGCGCCCACGCCGGCGACGCAGCCAGCACTACGGAAAACAGCGAAAACCTGAAATAGCGCACGGGTGACTCCTCGAAGGGCGGCGATAGAATGGCCGCATGTTGATGCCAACAGATGATACGACGCCTTAGTCCGGGGGCGACGTGACCAACCGCACACAAGTCGGCATCATCGGCGCAGGCCCCGCCGGGCTGCTGCTCGCCCACCTGCTGCGCCTGGAGGGCATCGAATCGGTCGTGCTGGAGACGCGCACGCGCGAGGTGATCGAGGCGACGCTGCGCGCCGGCGTGCTGGAGCAGGGCACGGTCAACGTGCTGAACGAAACGGGCGTGGGCGAGCGCATGATGCGCGAGGGATTCGTGCACCATGGCATCTACCTGCGCTTCGCCGGCCGCACGCGCCGCATCGACTTCGCCGCGCTGACCGGCGGCCGCTCGATCATGGTGTACGCGCAGCATGAGGTGATCCGCGACCTGGTGAGGGCGCGCCTGGATGCGGGCGCGCCCATCGAGTTCGGCGTGAAAGACGTGACGCCGCAGGACCTGGACACTGAAGCGCCGAAGATCCGCTATCGCGAC
>JAOUGZ010000126.1 GCA_029865405.1 Betaproteobacteria bacterium | reverse complement strand
GGGTCGAGGCCGAACTGCAGCAGCACCGGGCCGACGATCGGCACGACGACGAACAGGATCTCGATGGTGTCGAGGAAGAACCCGAGCACGAACAGCAGCGCCATCACCACGATCATCGCGCCGACCACGCCGCCGGGCAGCCCGGTGAGGAACTTGTGCACCATGTCGTCGCCGCCCAGCCCGCGGAAGACGAGCGAAAAGAGCTGCGCAGCGATGATGATGGCGAAGATCATCGTGCTCAGCCGCGCGGTGGTGCGCATCACCTGCTGCAGCGTGTCGTCGCGAAACACGCGCCACAGCGCGGTCAGCAGGCCCCAGACGATGCCCAGGCACATGAGAACTGCAACCACGCTCGCTACGTTCTCGGTCAGCGTGATGTTCGTGCGCGTCACCCGCATGTCGACGAAGGTCGTCAGAATGATGACCCCGATCAGGCTGAGCGCGGCCGTGTAGACGGGGATCGGCTTGCCCTCGGCGAGGCGGTGCCCGGCGAGCAGCGTCGCGCCGATCGCGCCCACGCCCGCGGCTTCCGTCGGCGTCGCGATGCCGACCAGGATGGAGCCGAGCACCGACACGATCAGCACGAGCGGCGCGACGAGCGCGTGCATCACGCGGCCCGCCATGTTGCCGGTCTGCATCGACTCGTCGCGCGGGATCGCCGGCGAGGACTTCGGATTCACGAACGCGATGATGATCTGGTAGAGGATGTACAGGGCGACGAGCCCGAGCCCCGGGATCAGCGCCCCGGCGAACAGGTCGCCCACGGACACCGGCTCAGGCGAGAAGTTGCCAAGCACGCGCTGCGCCTCCTGGTGCGCGTTCGAGATCTGGTCGCCGAGCACCACCAGCACGATGGAGGGCGGAATGATCTGGCCGAGCGTGCCGGCGGCGGCGATCGAGCCACTGGCGAGCGCCGGGTCGTAGCCACGGCGCAGCATGGTGGGCAGCGAGATCAGGCCCATGGTGACGACGGTGGCGCCGACGATGCCGGTCGAGGCGGCGAGCATCGCGCCGACCACCGAAACGGAGATGCCCAGCCCGCCCCGCAGCCTGCCGAAAAGCTGTCCCATGGTGTCGAGCAGCTCTTCGGCGACCTTGGAGCGCTCGAGCATCACCCCCATGAAGATGAACAGCGGAATCGCGATCAGCACCTCGTTGGTCATTACGCCGTACACGCGGTGCGGCAACACGCCCAGGAAGTCCGGATCGAACACGCTGAACGCGATACCGGCCAGCGCGAAAACGAGCGCGGTGCCGGCGAGCGTAAACGACACCGGGAAGCCGAGCAGGACGAAGCTGCATAGTCCGGCGAACATTAGCAGGGAGAGGATCTCCTTCACGCGGCCCCTCCCCCGCTCGCGGGCTCACCGTCGACGCGCCCCCGGTTCGGCGCGGCGCCGACCACCACCAGCGCCGATTGCACGATGAGCGACAGCGCCTGCAGGGTCAGCAGCCCCGTAAACACCAGGATGAGCGTCTTCAGGAGGTAGACCGCCGGGATTCCCAGCCGGCCCTCCTGCGAGATCTCCATGACGGCCCACGACGCCTTGACGTAGGGCCAGGCCATCCATCCCAGCAGCACGCACATGGGCAGCAGGAAGACGATCGTGCCGATGATGTCGACGATCGCCCGCGTGCGCGGCGTCATCGAGGCATAGAAGATGTCGCAGCGTACGTGCCCGTTATGCACCAGCGCATAGCCGGCGCACACCAGGAACACCGTCGCGTGCATGTAGACGATGGATTCCTGCATGATCGTCGAGCCCAGGCCGAACACGTAGCGCGACAGCACGACCGTAAACTCGGTGAGCACCATGCCGAGCGTGAGCCAGGCGAAGGCACGCCCGATCCAGTCGTTGGCGGCGTCTACGGCGTCCGCGATGCGCTTGAGGGACCTCATCCGGCAACAGGATTCCGGGCGCGGCTTCACCGCGCCCGGAAGTGCCCGTCGATGCGATCGGCTACAGCTTCATCAACGAGCGGGCATTCATGTAGCCCTGCTCGCCGAGCGCACTCCAGCCAATGGCCTTCTTGCGCGCCGCGACGAAGCTCTCGTACACCTTCTTGGTGAAGGCGTCCTTGTTGCCGACTTCGGCCACCACGTCGACCGCAGCTTGCCCCATGTTCTTCAGCATGTCGTCCGGGAACTTGCGCAGCTGCACGTTGTGCTTGGTGAGCAGCGTATCGAGCGCATCGCCGCTCTTGTAGTTGAACTCGGCGAGCTCGATCGTCGCCTCGGCCTGGATCGCGACCGAGATGATCTCCTGCTGCTGCTTCGACAACCCCTGCCACACCTTCTTGTTGACCAGCACCTCGCCGGTCGTGCAGGGCTCGTGGAAGCCGGGCCAGTAGTAGTACTTCGCCACTTTGTAGAAGCCGAAGGCGAGGTCGTTCCAGGGTCCGACCCACTCGGTGCCGTCGATAGTGCCGGCCTGCAGCGCGGGAAAGATCTCGCCACCCGGCAGGTTGACCACCGTGGCGCCGAGGCGGCGCAGCACTTCACCGCCCAGTCCCGGCATGCGGAACTTCAGGCCCTTGAAGTCGTCCATGGTCTTCATTTCCTTGCGGAACCAGCCGCCCATCTGCACGCCGGTCGAGGCACGCATGAACGGGACGATGTTGAACTGGTCGCACAGCTCGGTCCACAGCTTGTGGCCGTCGCCCCACAGCATCCACGCGGCGTGCTCCGCGGCGTTGAAGCCGTACGGGACCGCGGCGAAGAAGTTGAACGCCGGCGAATGGCCCTGCCAGTAGTACGAGACCGAGTGGCTCATCTCGGCCTTGCCGTCGCGCACGGCGTTGAACGACTCGAACGGCGGCACCAGCTCGCCGCCCGCGTATACCTTTACCTCGAGCGAGCCGCCGGACATGGTGTTGATGCGCGCGGCGAGCCGCTCGGCGCCGGTGCCCAGGCCGGGAAAGTTCTTCGGCCAGGTAGTCACCATCTTCAACTGCTTGATGCCCTGCGAGATTGCCGGCGCGGATACCGTTGCGGCCGCCGCGGCTACGCCGCCCGCCGCTGCGCCTTGTAGGAATTTACGACGCTTCATGAACCCTCCTCCTCCGTGAATACTCCCGAAACGGGATGCCAGTATCCAAGTTTAGCCCGGGTTGGCGCAAGCCGGGGCGAGTTCGACGAGCGCGTCGACCGCGAGCGCGCCCCGGCCCTGCTCGAACAGCATCACCGGATTGACGTCCACCGAGGCGACGCGACCCTGCCAGCCGCGCATGGCCGCACCGAGATGGACCGCCATGTCCGCGAATGCACCCACATCGAGCGGCGGCTGCCCGCGCAGTGCACCCAGGAGGGGCGCCATGCGCAGCCCGGCGAGCGCCGCGAGCACGTCGTCGCGGGAGAACGGTGCCAGCAGCAGCCGGAAGTCCTTCAGCGCCTCCAGATAGATGCCGCCGTCGCCGACCATCACCACCGGGCCGAACAGCGGATCCAGGCGCGCGCCGAGCGCGAGCTCGCGCCGGCCGGACGCGTGCCGCGCCACCAACACGCCGTCGCCCGCGGGCAGCCGCGGCTTGAAGTCGCGGAACGCCTGCGCCACCGCGTCCGCGCTCGTCAGGCCCACGCGCACCAGTCCCTGCTCGGTCTTGTGCGGCACGCTCGCCGAGCAGGCCTTGACCACCACCTTCGGCCCGAGCGCGGCGTAGGCCGCGCGCGCCTCGGCCTCGCTGCGACATAGCCGGTGCTCGACCACGGCGACGCCCGCCTGCGCGAGGAGCGCGAGGCTCTCGAACTCGTCGAGAAAGCCCGTCTTGCCCGCGGGCAGCGCCGGCGACGCCTTTGCGCCCGACACCGCGGGCCGCTGGCGCAGCAGCGCGCTGTGCGCCGCGAGCTGGCGTAGCGCGAGCATCGCGTCGCGCTCGCGCGCGAAGGCCGGCACGCCGAGCTTCTCGAACTCGGCGCGCACCTCGGCCTGCGGCGCGGCGAGCGCCACGGCTTTGCCGCGCTGTGCCTGGAATGCGGCCGCGTCGCGCGCGAAGCGCGGCACGTCGTAGCCGGCGCCCGCGATGGGGATAGCCAGCATCAGCAGGTCGCAGGCGTCGTCCGCGCCGAGGACCTCGAGCGAGGCGCCGATGAGGCCGCTGTCGCCGAGGAGCGCGCCCGTGACGTCGAGCGGGTTGGACGCCGTCGCGTACGCCGGCAGGACCTGCTTCAGCTTCGCCTGGGTCGCTTCCCCGAACTGCGGCAATTCGAGCTCCATTTCTTCCGCGGCGTCCGCCGCCATGACACAGCTCGCGCCCGAATTGCTCACGGCGACGAAGCGCCGGCCCTTCGGCCGCCCGCCCGCGAGATACAGCTGGCCGGCGGCGACCAGCTCCTGCGGGTCGGCGGCGCGCCAGATCGCGTGCTTGGCGAAGAAGGCGTCGATGACGCGGTCCTCGCTCGCCAGCGCGCCGGTGTGCGAGGACGCCGCCTTGACGCCGCTTGCCGTGCGGCCCGCCTTGACGGCGACGATCGGCAGGTCGCGCGCGCGCGCCGCTTCCGCCGCCTGCGCCAACACCGCCGGGCGCTGGATTGCCTCCATATACAGGAGCACCAGCCGCACGCCCTCCTCCTGCACGATCTCGGCGGCGAGGTCGGCCACCGTCACGTCGGCCTCGTTGCCGGTCGCGTGCACGTGGCGCACGTCGAGGCCGCGCTGGCGCGCGAGGATGTAGATCGCCTGCGAGCAGGCGCCGCTCTGGCTGACGATCGCCACCGGCCCGTCGCGCGCCTCGATCTCGTGGAACACGGTGGAGAAGTTGGCCACCGCGCCGGTGGCGAAATTCGCCAGGCCCTGGCAGTTCGGCCCTACGAGCCGCATGTTGGCCGCCTTCGCCGCCGCCGCCATGCGCGCTTGCGCCGCCTTGCCGGCCTCGCCCAGCTCGCCGAAGCCCGAGGTCATGACGACGGCGACCTGCACGCCCTTCGCCGCGCACTCCTCGACCGCGCGCACCGCCTCGTCGCCTGCCACGGCGATCACGGCAAGATCCGGCGCCTGCGGCACGTCGCCGATCGAAGCAAACGCCTTGAGGCCTTGGACCTCCTTGCGCCCGGGGTTGATAGGGTATATGGCGCCGCGAAAGCCGTAGCGCTTCATGTACAGGATCGGCCGCCCGCCCACCTTGTGCGGGTTGTCGGAGGCGCCGACGATGGCGATCGACTTCGGCGCGAGCGCCGCGCGCAATGTCATGGCCGGTAGCCAAAGCTCGGCGGCCCCGGCGTGCGCAACGGGGCGGCCAGGTTGGCGAACTCGGTGAGAATCGCCCGGGTGTCGCGCGGGTCGATGATCTCCTCCACGATGTAGGCTTCGGCGCTGCGGAACGGCGACTTCAGCTTCGCCAGACGCGCCTCGATCTCGGCGAGCTTCGCCTTCGCATCGGGCGCTGCCTCGAGCTCGGCCTTGTACGCGGCCTCGAGCCCGCCCGCGACCGGCAGCGAGCCCCAGTCGCCCGAGGGCCAGGCGTAGCGCATGCCGTAGCGCGCCGGGTTCATGTGCGCCGCACCCGCGACGCCGAAGACCTTGCGCACCAGGATCGCGCACCAGGGCACGGTGCACTGGTATACGGCCTGCATGGCGCGCGCGCCGTGGCGGATGGTACCGGCTTGCTCGGCGATGCGGCCGATGAGAAAACCCGGCACGTCGACGAGGTGCACCACCGGAAGCTGGAACGTTTGCGCGAGGTCCAACGTGCGGATCACCTTGTCGCAGGCATCCGCGGTCCACGCGCCGCCGTAGTGGTACGGGTCGCTCGCCAGGACCGCGACCGGCCAGCCGTCGAGGCGCGCGAGCCCGGTGATCACCGACTTGCCCCAGCGCCGGCCGATCTCGAAGAAGCTGCCCTGGTCGACGAGCGCTTCCACGATCGGGCGCATCTTGTAGACCTTGCGCTCGTCGCGCGGGATGGCGCTGAGCAGCCACTCGTCGCGCCGCTCAGGATCGTCTTTCGGCTCCGTGCGCGCGGCAAGCTCGTGCACGGAGGCCGGCAGGTACGACAGGAACTTCCGCGTCATGGCGAAGGCTTCGGCTTCCGACGCGGCCTCGTCGTCGATGGCGCCGTTCCGGGTATGAATCTCGCTGCCGCCCAGTTCGTTCTTGCTCACCTCCTCGCCGACGCGCGCCACCACCGGCGGCCCGGCGACGAACATCTGCGCCGTGTCCTTGACGATCACCGAGTAGTGGCTCGCGGCGACGCGCGCCGCGCCCAGGCCGGCGACCGAGCCGAGCGCGAGCGCCACCACCGGCACCTGCGACAGGTTGTCCACGCACAGCTGCCACATCGGCATGCTCGGCAGGAGCGTGCGGCCCTCGATCTCGATCGATTTCACCGAGCCGCCGCCGCCGGTGCCGTCGACCAGGCGCACGAGCGGGATGCGCAGATCCTTCGCCATGCGCTCTACGGTGACCAGCTTGCCGCGGATCGCCGCATCCGCGGCGCCGCCGCGCACGGTGAAATCGTCTCCGGCAACCGCGACCGGGCGGCCGTCGATCCTTGCGCGCCCCATCACCAGGTTCGCGGGGATGAAGCCCGAGAGTTTGCCCTCGGCGTCGTAGCTCGCCTTGCCGGCGATGCTGCCCAGCTCGTGAAAGCTGCCCGCGTCGACCAGGACGTCGATGCGCTCGCGCACCGTGAGCTTGCCCAGGCCTTTGTGGCGCGCGACCTTCTCCGCGCCGCCCATCTGCGCGGCAAGCACCTGGCGCTGCTTCAGCTCCTCGAGTTCCTTCTCCCAGCTCATGCCGGTCGCATCATAGCGCCGCACCATCGCTGCGCGGATCGGCACCGCCCGAAGGTTCGCCGGTTTGCGGATCGACGAGGATGCCGTGCGCGTGGCCGGCAAGCTCGTTCCAGTCGCCCCAGCGATCGACCGGGTGGCCGCGACGCTCCAGCTCGTCGATCGTGGCGCGCGGGAAGCGCGCCTCGATGTGCAGCGTGTCGCGCGCCTCGCCGAGGGCGAAGCGGCCGGACAGAAAGCGCGGCAGCGCCACCGCCTGCTGGATGTCGAGCCCGTGGTCGATCAGAGCGGTGTACGCCTGCAGGTGGATCTGCGGCTGGCCGTCGGCGCCCATGCAGCCGAGCACGCTCCACAGCCGCCCGTCGCGCTTGCCGATCGAGGCGATCAGCGTGTGCAGCGGGATCTTGCCCGGCTGCAGCACGTTCGGATGCGCCGGGTCGAGGCTGAAGTACGCGCTCCGGTTCTGCAGCACGACGCCCGTCTCGCCCGCGACCACCGCCGAACCGAAGATCCCGTACAGGCTCTGGACCAACCCCACGGCGTTGCCGTCCCGGTCGATCGCCGCGACGAAGA
>JAOUGZ010000663.1 GCA_029865405.1 Betaproteobacteria bacterium | reverse complement strand
CGCCGGCGACCAACCTCCTCTACGGCCTGCGCGAAGCGCTCGCCATGCTGGAAGAAGAGGGGCTGGAGAACGTCTTTGCCCGGCACCAGCGACACGCGGAAGCCACGCGGCGCGCGGTGCGCGCTTGGGGCCTGGAAGTGCTCGCGACCAATCCCGCCGAGTACTCGGCCTCGCTCACCGCCGTGCTGCTGCCCGCCGGACACGACGCCGACCGCGTGCGAAAGATCGTGCTCGAGACCTTCGACATGTCGCTCGGCACGGGCCTTGGCAAGCTCGCCGGCAAGGTGTTCCGCATCGGCCATCTCGGGGATTTCAACGACCTCGCGCTGATGGGCACCCTTGCGGGCGTCGAAATGGGTCTTACGCTGGCCGGCGTCCCGGTCAAGAATGAAGGCGTAGCCGCCGCCATGCGCTTCCTCGCCGAGAGCCATCGGCCGAAGGCGCGCGCGGCCGCCTGAACCCGCCGCACATCCAGGAGGAGCAAACCATGACGTTTCGCACATCCCTTGCCGCACTCGTGCTCGCCGCGCTCGCGGCACCCGCCGCCGCGCAGACCGAAATGCGCTTCGGCCACGTCGGCGAGCCCGGCTCGCTGATCGCCGCCTCGGCGGAGGAGTTCGCCCGCATCGCCAACGCCAAGCTCGGCGGCAAAGTGAAAGTGATCGTCTTCGGCTCGAGCCAGCTCGGCAACGACCGCGAGTTGCTGCAGAAGGTCAAGCTCGGCACCGTGGATTTCGCCTTGCCGACGACCGTGATGTCCTCGGAAGTGGACCTGTTCGGCCTGTTCGAGATGCCTTACCTGGTCAAGGACCGCCAGCACATGGCGCGCATCGAGAAGGAAATCTTCTGGCCGAGCCTCGCGCCGCTCGCCGAGCAGAAGGGCCTCAAGGTGCTCGCGGTGTGGGAGAACGGCTATCGCCACATCACCAACAACAAGCGCCCGATCGTGAAGCCCGCGGACCTGAACGGTATCAAGCTGCGCACGCCGCGCGGCAAGTGGCGCGTGAAGATGTTCGAGGCCTATGGCGCGAGCCCGAGCCCG
This sequence comes from Betaproteobacteria bacterium, assembly GCA_029865405.1. The sequence goes on along the minus strand of JAOUGZ010000663.1, from coordinate 1,245 downwards.
CTGCCGTTCTCGGAAGTGTTCACGGCGCTGCAGACCGGGGTGATGGACGGCCAGGAGAATCCGTTCGCCAACATCTGGACCGCCAAATTCTACGAGGTGCAGAAGTACCTCTCGCTGACGGGCCACGTCTACACGCCGGGCTACCCGGTGGTCGGCGTCACGAAGTGGAAGACGCACGCGCCTGAGCTGCGCAAGGCGCTCGAGGACGCCGCCCGGGAAACCCAGGCGTACGTCTACACCACGGCGGCCTCGATGGAGAACGACCTCCTCGGCAAGCTGAAGAGCGGCGGCATCGCGGTCAACGAGGCCGACAAGGACGCGTTCATCGCGGGCTCGAAGTCGATCTATCAGGAGTTCGGCAAGGAAGTCCCCGGCGCGCAGGCGCTCATCGACAAGGCCATCGCGCTCGGCAAATAGGCGCAGCAAGCAGGGGCCGCCCAGCGCGGCCCCTTTTTTGCGCCTGCCCATTCGATGACCCTGGCCGATCGCCTTCGCGCGGGCTTCGAGCGCCTGCTCGAGGCCATCGTCTTCCTGCTCATGATCGCGCTCGCGCTGCTGGTCGCGGCGGCGGTCGTGTTCCGCAAGTTCAACGCGCCGGTCATCTGGTACGACGAAGTCGCGGTGATCCTGCTCGCCTGGATCACGTACTACGGCTCGGCGCTCGCTGCGCTGAAGGGCGCCCATATCTCGGTTTCGGCGCTGGTCGACGCGATGCCGCGCGGCCCGCGCATTGCCGTGACACTGTTCGGCGAGGTCTGCGTCATCGGCTTTTTCCTCGTGCTGGGCTGGGCCGGCTACCAGGTGCTAGGCGTGCTCGCGACCGACTACCTGGTGACGCTGCCCAAGGTGTCGAACGACTACGTGCAGTCGGTGATTCCGATCGGCTCGGCCTGCTACGTCATCGCCGAGCTGCTGCGCTTGCCGTCGGTGCTGCGCGGCGCGGCGGCGCGCAGCGAAGCGAGCCCCTGAGCATGGCGGTCGTCCTCCTGTTCCTCGGCGTACTCGCGCTCGTGCTGATCAACGTGCCGATCGCCGTGGCGCTCGGCATCGCCGCGGCCGCCGCCATGGCCGTCTCGCAGGGCGCCGGCGCGCTGCCCAACATGGCCATCGTCATGTATTCCGGCACCACCGGCTTCCCGCTGATCGCCATACCGCTCTTCATCTTCGCCGGCGCGATCATGAACACCTCGGGCATCTCGCGCCGCCTGATCGCGTTCGCGTCCGCGATCCTCGGCTTCATCCGTG
>JAOUGZ010000662.1 GCA_029865405.1 Betaproteobacteria bacterium | reverse complement strand
CCCACGCCTTGCGCATGGTGCTGGTGGAGCTGCTGACGAGTTCGGGCGCGCGCCGGCGCTTCGCGCCGTTGTGGAAGCGCGATCTGTGGGGCGGGCTGGTGAATGCGGTGGCGCGCTTCCAGGCGCGCGGCGAGCTGCGCCGCGACCTGGAGCCCGATGCGCTCGCGCGCATGGTTCTGTCGCTGGCCCTAGGCTACCTTCTCGCGCGCACCCTGGTCGCGCCCGCGCTCGCCTGGGACGACGCGAGGGAGATCGGCCGCCTGCTGGCGGTGCTGAAGCGCGGCGCCGGCGCCTCAAGCGGGGAGGTCTGAGGTGAGAAAGAGCCGTCGCGCGAACGCGCGGAAGCGCTCGTAAAGGGCTTGCTGCGAGGTCGCGGCCATGTTGACGACCGCGTAGCGGTAGCTGCCAAGCCATTTCATCTCGCGCGTGAGGCTCGCGCCGCGCTTCAGATACAGCATCAGTTGCGCCTCCGGAAACTCGTGGCGCGCCCGCGCGAGCTGCTCGGCCGTCGGATGCGCGGCCAGCGGGCGGCCATCGAATTTGCGCAGCGCGAAGCTCGCCGCGTGGCTGAAGCGCGAGGCGACCGCGATTGCGGGCGGCGCATCGCCCGTCGCCAGGGCGAGCAGCGCCTCGTAGGGCCGGACGCCGTCGACGCATTCGTAGACGTAGGAAAGCTGCGAAGCCATGCGCGGGTTGAGCTCGATCACCGCGATGCGGCCGCTCGCCGGGTCCCAGCTGAACTCGAGGTTGAAAAAGCCGTGCCGGTAGCCCATGCCGGCGAGGAGCTTCGCGGCGAGCGCGGTCATTTTCGCCTGCGCCTCGGCGGGCACGCGCGAGGGGTACTCAAAGCTGCAAAACGCGCTGGTGCCCGGGTACATGTTCTCGTCAACCACGCCCAGCACGTGCACGCTCCCCTCGTGCACGTAGCCATCCATGTTCACCTGCACCCCGGGCAGGATCTCCTCGGCGATCAGATGGTGCGCGTCGAGCGCGTAGTCCGTGTACCAGCGCATGAGATCGTTGAACGGCTTCACCAGGCGCTTGATCACCCACTTCTCGAACGGCCAGAACGCAAGGTGGCGCTGCAGCTCGTCGAAGCGCTCGACGCGCCGCGCGAGCACCGAGTAGGTGGCGCGCACCGGCTTCACGAAGCAGGGCAGCTCGAAGGGCAGGTCCTCGCGGCGGCGCAGCGCGTACGGGAAAACGGCGCAGCGCGCCGCGGCCTCGGGCGCGATTTGCGCGAACGCCTGGCGCGCGTAAAACTTGTGTTGCGCGGTGATCACCACCCGCGGGTCGTTGCCCGGCAGCCCGAGCTTCTCGGCGAGCACCGCGGCGATCGGCGCGCCGAAGTGTTCGTTATTGCTGATCACGCCGTCCAGGCGCTCCTTGCGGAAGCGCTCGAGCAGGCGGTTCACGAAGCGAAACACGTCGAAGGTGGCGAGCTGCGCGTTCTGCGGGAAGCGGAACAGGTCGAACCCGGCGTACACGAACTCGTAGCGGCCGCGGTACTCGGGCCGCTCGAATTCGAGCCGGTCCCACTCCTTCGGGAAGAGGACGAGGATCTTCTTCATCTGCCGCATGGAACAGGCGCCGGGCAGCGGCTATTCCTTACGGACTAGAGCAGCTTGCCGATCAACAGGGCGAGAAGGCAGAAAAGCACGGTGCTGGCGAGCGGGATGTAATAGGCGCGGCCGCGCACGCTGAACTTCAGGTCGCCCGGCAGCCGGCCGACGCCCAGGCGCTGCAGCCAGGGTGTCGCCACGGCGAGCACCGCGAGCGCGAGGAAGATGGTGAGCAGCCACTTGATCATCGGCGGCGACAGGATACACTCGCGCGCTTTGCCGGGGAGTCGCGCATGATCGATCTGTACACCTGGAGCACGCCCAACGGCCGCAAGGTCTCCATCATGCTGGAGGAGTGCGTGCTGCCGTACCGCGTGCATCCCGTCAATATCGGCAAGGGCGAGCAGTTCACGCCCGAGTTCCTCGCCATCAACCCCAACAACCGCATCCCGGCGATCGTCGATCCCGACGGCCCGGACGGCCGGCCGCTCGCGCTCTTCGAATCGGGCGCGATCCTCATCTACCTTGCCGAGAAGACCGGGAAGTTCATGCCGCGCGCGCCGCGCGCGCGCCTCATCTGCCTGCAGTGGCTCATGTTCCAGATGGGCGGCGTCGGGCCGATGTTCGGCCAGGCGCACCACTTCCTGCGCGCGGCCAAGGAGCAGGTGCCCTACGGCATCAAGCGCTACACCGAGGAGACGCGCCGCCTGTACGGCGTGCTGCAGA
>JAOUGZ010000661.1 GCA_029865405.1 Betaproteobacteria bacterium | reverse complement strand
TGTCATCTGGCAAGGGCCGGCATTCGTCCACGGCAATGGGCCCGGCGTTGGTCGGTGGATGCAAGCCGCTCGCCCGGCGATCTATCGTCCGCGCAGGCCGCGCGCAAGCCCCCTGTGGCAGTGCGTGCGCCGGCACCTGCCGGAGTTGCGCGCCTCGGGCCGGGTGCGGCGCGCCGTCGAGAAGAATGTGCTCGAGCGCTTCCTCGATTGCGGCGACCCGCAGCAGGGCTTCGCGCGCATCCGCTGCGGCGGCTGCGGTCATGATCTCCTGCTCGCGTTCTCCTGCAAGACGCGCTACTTCTGCCCCAGTTGCCACCAGAAGCGCGTCCTCGCCTGGGGCGAGTGGGTGGAGCAGTTCGTTCTGCGGCCCGTGGCGCACCGGCAGTACGTCTTTACCGTGCCGAAGCTAGTCCGCCCGTTCTTCGCCTACCGGCGGTCACTGCTTGGCGAACTCTGCCGCATTGTCGCGCGCTCGCTCGCGGAGGCCTACCGTGTCGCCTATCCGCGCGGGTGCCCCGGATTCATCCTGTTCGTGCAGACCTTCGGCGACCTGGTCAACTTCAACCCCCACGTCCATGCGCTCGTCGCGGACGGCGTCTTCGAACCTTCCGGACGGTTCCTGCCGCTGCCGCCCGTGCCCGAGGCGCTGCTCGCCGAACGGCTGCGCCGAGATGTGCTCGGCCTCCTCGTTCGCAGGGAAGCGATTCCTACGCCTCTCGCCGCGCAGATGCTCAACTGGCGCCACAGCGGCTTCAGCGTCCACAGTCGCGTGCGCGTCGCCGCGGGCGACGCCGAGGGCCGAAAGAGCCTCGCGGGCTACATGCTTCGGGCGCCTTTCTCCCTGGAGAAGATGTCCTACGACGCGGCACGGGGCGCCGTCATCTACCGCAGCCGGCTGCATGCGACCCTGAAGCGCAACTTCCAGGCGATGCCCGGCGTGCAGTGGCTGGAGCTGCTCTGCAAGCACATCCCGGACAGGAACGAGCACATGGTGCGCTACTACGGGCGCTATTCCAGCCGCACGCGAGGCGCGGAGCGCGAGCGCCCCGAACCGGAGGCCTCCGACACCGAAGTTCAAAGCCCGGCGCGCCAGGCCGCCAAAGCCGCCTGGGCCAAGCTGATCCGCAAGGTCTACGAAGTCGACCCGCTCGAGTGCCCCAAATGCGGCGCGCAGATGCGCGTGATCGTCCTCATCGAGGATCCGGCCGTCATCGAGCGCATCCTCACCTGGCTCGGGCTCTGGGAGCCGCGGCGGCCCGGCGGACCTTCACCGCCCACCGACGGCCCGAGCCTTCCGCTCACCTACCATCCCGTCCCCGACATCGCCTGAGCCCGCTCCAAGCGGAGCTCGCTGTCTACGCTTTCTCTGAACTTGTCGAAACACGCCGAAGGGGCGCAGTATTTGCCATAACACTCCTTGCGCGAGCCCCCGCAACACAGTGGCCATGACCGATCGTGGCACCCAACCCATCGCCCGGCAGCCCGGATCCGGCCGGTGAGGAGCATGACGCAGATCGGACGAGAAGGAAATTCTTATCCCTTTCCAGGGGATACGGCTTCGACCACCGTGCGGGTGGACTCAGGCCAGCCGAAAGTGGATTGAGAATCGAAACGAGTTCGCAAGCGGCGCCATGAAGAATTGCGCGCCGGTTTGACGGTCGTCAACACGCATCGGCCGGATTTGGTTCTAAATACCATTCTCAGTTTGCAGCGGTACGACTCTCGAGGTTCTGATCGCGCGCAGATGCGCACCTACCACTCCACGTAGGCCGCAGCTGGCGCATTACCCGGCGCGGCGACAAGGCAAGCTGGCCGCTATTCGGGACTAACCCTTCTACGCAGTTTCGATCGCAGCTTTCCTCGGCAGGAGGACGTCATGGCAATCATGTTCGAATTCGATGGCTCGCAGGGTGGCTCCTGGCAGTGGGGCGACGACTACTTCGCGGGCGTAGACAACGAGGAGAACTTCCTCTTCGGGGACATCACGGGGACGCTATTCGAGTTCGCCCGGGGCGGCAATGACTTGCTTGTCGGCGGGGCGAACACCGCCAACTATCTGTTCGGCGACGCCACTTCCATGATCGACAACGCCGAGGGTGGGGATGACTCCCTACTCGGCGGTATCAACTCGGTCAACGAACTGTACGGTGATGCGGTCGAAATGCACGACGCCGCTCAGGGCGGCGACGACGTGCTGATCGGTGGACTGGGCAGTGCGACCAACTCGCTTCAGGGCGACGCCCAGTACATGTACGACAACGTCCAGGGCGGCGACGATAGCTTGATTGG
>JAOUGZ010000125.1 GCA_029865405.1 Betaproteobacteria bacterium | reverse complement strand
GACGCCGGCTTCTCGCCCGGCTGGGTGGCGATGGCCAAGGAGTCGATGGCCACGGTGGCGCCGCGCTTCAACGCGATGCGCATGCTCGAGGAATACGTCGAGCTACTCTACCGCCCCGCCACGGAGCGCGGGCGCCGGCTCGCCGCCGACGGCGGGGCCGCGGCGCGGCAGCTTGCCGAATGGCGGGTGAAGGTGCGCGCGGCGTGGCCCGGCGTCGTCCTGCGCCGCACCGGCGAGCCGCCGCTGCGCGTAGAGCACGGCGAGCGCGTGAAAGTAGCGGTGGCCGCGCGTCTGAACGGCCTTGCGCCCGAGGACCTGGCGCTCGAGCTGGTGCTGCGCCGCCCGGCACTGAGCGGGCCGGCGGCGCACTACCGGTTCACGCCGCAGGGGACGCTGCCCGAGGGCGGCGAGCACCTGTACCAGCTCGAATTCGAGCCCGAGCAGAACGGCCGGCTCGAATACCAGCTGCGCGCCTATCCCAGCCACGAGCAGCTCGCGCACCCGTTCGAGACGGGGCTGATGATCTGGCTATAGCCGCGCGCGCCTATTTCGCCAGCCGGTAGTGCGAGCGGTTGAGGTACTCGGCGATATCCTCGAGATCGCTCAGCGTGAATGGGCGCCCGGTGAGCGCGGCGCGGCGCGCCACCTGGTCGCGCAGGTCGGACATCGACTGCACCAGCGACTTGTCCCGGTCGCGCTGGTGCACGCGCTCGTAGTGGCAGCCGCCGCACTGGGTCTCGTAGACCAGCTTGCCGCGGCTCGGATCCTGCGCCGCGGCCGGCAGGCTGGCGCACGCCAGCAGCAGCAGGAGCCGTTTCATCGGTTGATCTCCTTCGCGCCGCGCTGCAGGAAGCAGGTGAAAGCGCTGGAGGACGCGGCAAAGGCCCAGCACAGGAAGAAGCCGACGGTGTACGCGCCCATGCGGCTCAGCGTGCTCGGTTCGCCGAACAGGTAGAGCTCCTGCGGGTCGAACACCGTGAAGAACAGCACCTCGCCGATGCCGCCGACGATGAACGAGGGCCACAGGATCCAGATCGCGCGTTTCATAGGGCCTCCTGGGTGATGCGCCATTCGCCCCGCGGGTCCTCGATGCGGGCGCGCCAGCCGCCCGGCGCGAGCGGCGCCATCTCGGCCTCGTAGACGCCGGCGACGGGCGCGAGGCGCAGCCGCTGGTCGAAGCCCGCGCGCGTGCGGTGCGCGAGGTGCACGAACAGCGCGGGCGGCGAGGCGCCCTCGAGCCGCACGCGCAGGCGCCCGTCGCCGATCTCGATCCGCGCCGCGATGCCGAGCGCGCGTGCGCGCTCTTCGCGCGCGATCACCTGGTTGATGGCGAGACCCTGCTTGTAGTAGTCCTCGGCGACCAGGCCGTCGCTGCTCGCTACGGCGATCCAGATCGTGGCGAGGCCAGCGAGCACCGCCGCCGCAGGCGGCGCCATCACGATCCAGGGCCAGGGTTCTCTGTACCAGGGGGTCATGGCTTCACCTCACGATGAAGACGGATTTCTCGCGCACGGCGACGCGCGGGTCGTCCGTCGACTCGATGCCGAAATCGATGCGGTGCGTGCCCGCGGCGGCGACCCCGGGCGCGATGCGCGCCTTGACCGGCACCAGGCGGCTCGCTGCGCCATTCACGTCGATCACGGTCTCGCCGGGGATGCGGATGCCCGGAAGGCCGGACACCGACAGCCGGTAGGCGCGCGCCGCCTCGCTCGTGTTCATGATCTGCAGACGATACACGTTCTCGATCAGCCCGCCCTCGACTTCGCGCGAGATCGCCGCGCGGTCGCGGATCACGTCCACCTTGAGCGGCACGCGGTTCCACAGCGCGACGCCGGCGGCGATGATGACGGCCCAAAGCACCGCGCTGTAGATGAGCACGCGCGGCCGGAACGCGCGCTTGAACATCTGTGCGCGCGTCAGCTTGTGCTCCATCGCGTGGGTCGTCGAGTAGCGGATCAGGCCCTTGGGAAAGCCCACCTTCTCCATCACGCGATCGCAGCCGTCGATGCACGCGGCGCAGCCGATGCACTCGTACTGCAGTCCGTCCCGGATGTCGATGCCCGTGGGACACACCTGCACGCAGATGCTGCAGTCGACGCAGTGGCCCTTGCCCGTGCCCTTGCCTCGGGGCTCGCCGCGCTCGCGGTCGTAAGTGATGATCAGCGTGTCGTTGTCGAACATCGCGCTCTGGAAGCGCGCATAGGGGCACATGTACTTGCACACCTGCTCGCGCATCCAGCCGGCGTTGCCGTAGGTGGCGAAGCCGTAGAACAGCACCCAGAAGGTCTCCCAGGGGCCGGTGGCAGCAGTCCATACGGCGTCCCACAGCTCGCGGATCGGCGTGAAGTAGCCCACGAAGGTGAAGCCGGTCCACAGGGCGATGGCGATCCAGACGCCGTGCTTGGCGGCCCTGAGCGCGAACTTGCGCGGCGTGAGCGGCGACGCATCGAGCTTCATGCGCGCGGGCCGGTCGCCTTCGATTCTCTCCTCCACCCACAGGAAGATCTCGGTGTACACGGTCTGCGGGCAGGCATAGCCGCACCACAGGCGCCCCGCGACCGCGGTGAACAGGAACAGGGACAGCGCGGCGATGATCAGCAGGACGGTGAGGTAGATGATGTCCTGCGGAAACAGTATCAGGCCGAAGATGGCGAACTTGCGGTGCGCGATGTCGAACAGCACCGCCTGGCGGTCGTTCCACGGCAGCCAGGCGAGGCCGTAGAACACGATCTGGGTGGCCCACACCAGCGCCCAGCGCCAGCCGGCGAACCAGCCGTGCACCGCGCGCGGGTGGATGGCCTTGCGGACCTCGTAGAGGGCCTGCTCGACGACCTGTGCCGGCGCGCCGCCCGCTTTCACTTCTGCGACAGCGACAGCACGTACGCGGTGAGCAGATGGATTCTCGCCTCGCCGAGCAGGTCCTGGTGCGCCGGCATCTGGTTCGTGCGTCCCCGGGTGATGGTCTCGATGATCACCGGCTCGGCGGCGCCGTGCAGCCAGGTCGCGTCGGCGAGGTTGGGCGCGCCGAGCGCCGGATTGCCCTTGCCCTCGGCGCCGTGACACGCGACGCAGTTCTGCGCAAAGAGCGGCTTGCCGCGTGCCGCACGGATGCCGTCGTGCGCGAGGCCCGAGAGCGACATCACGTAGTGCGCGACGTCCTTCGTGCCCTGCTCGCCGAGCGCCGGGCCCATCTGCGGCATGACGCCGACGCGCCCCTGGCCGATCGTGGTCTTGATCGCCTCGGGCGAGCCGCCCCACTGCCAGTCACGGTCGGTGAGATTGGGAAAGCCGCGCGAGCCGGCGCCGTCCGAGGCGTGGCACTGCGCGCAGTTGTTGAGGAACAGCTTCTGCCCGATGGCGAGCGCGGCCGGCTCGGCGAGCAGCGCCTTCACCTCCATCCGCGCGTAGCGCTCGTAGAGCGGCCCGAACTTCTCCTCGTGGCGCGCCGTTTCCTGCTCGAGCTGCGACACCTGCGTCCACTTCCACAGGCCCGTGAAGCTGCCCAGCCCCGGGTACAGCACGAGGTACACGAGGCTGAAGACGATGGTGATCCAGAACAGCCACATCCACCAGCGCGGCAACGGGTTGTTGTACTCGCCCAGATCCTCGTCCCAGGTGTGGCCCGTGGTCTCGGCCTCGCCGCCGGCGACGCGGCGCCGGCTCTGCGCCACCAGCAGCACGCCGCAGGCGAGGATCGAGACGAGGGTGATGATCGAGATGTACAGGTCCCAGAAGCTGCTCGTGAATTCGTTCATCACTCGCGCTCCTCGAGGATGCTGCGCCCGGCGTCTTCCAGGCGCTTCTTGCGCGCCGGCGAGTACGCCCACCACACGATGCCGAGGAACGCCGCCAGGGCCGCCACGGTGACGAGACTGCGGATCAGGTTGATATCCATGCGTGCCGTCCTATTTCGCGCCCGTGCGGCCCGCGGTGCCGAGCACCTGCAGGTAGGCGATGAGCGCATCCATGTCGGTCTTGCCCTTCAGCGCCTCGGGACCGCTGGCGATCTCTTCGTCGGAGTACGGCACGCCGAGCGTGCGCAGCGCGCGCATCTTCGCGCCGATGGCAGCCGCGTCGGCCGCGTCACGCGCGAGCCAGGGGTACGCCGGCATGTTCGACTCGGGCACCAGATCCCGCGGATTGAGCAGGTGCAGCCGGTGCCACTCGTCCGAGTAGCGCCCGCCGACGCGGTGCAGGTCGGGGCCGGTGCGCTTCGAGCCCCACTGGAACGGGCGGTCGTAGACGAACTCGCCCGCCACCGAGTAGCGCCCGTAGCGCTCCACTTCGGCGCGGAACGGCCGCACCATCTGCGAATGGCAGTTGTAGCAGCCCTCGCGCACGTAGACGTCGCGCCCGGTAAGCTGCAGCGCGCTGTAGGGCTTCAGGCCCGCCACCGGCTCGGTGACATATTTCTGGAAGTACAGCGGCACGATCTCCACCAGGCCGCCGACCGCCACCACCAGGATCACCAGGACGATGAGCAGCGCCTGGTTGCGTTCGATCATGTCATGGGTCAGTTTCATGGCCCGCTCCTCAGGCGTAGGCGGGGGCCGGGATCGGCGCCTCGACGCTCTTGCCCGCGCCCACGGTCTTCGCCACGTTCCAGGCCATGATCAGCATGCCGCCGAGATACAGGACGCCACCCAGGAGGCGGATGGCGTAGAAGGGATAGGTCGCCTTCACGCTCTCGACGAAGGTGTAGGTGAGCGTGCCGTCCTCGCTCACCGCGCGCCACATGAGGCCCTGCATCACGCCGGCGATCCACATCGCGGCGATGTAGAGCACGATGCCGACGGTGGCGACCCAGAAATGCGTGTTGATCAGGCGCACGCTGTACATCTCGGTGCGGCCGAACAGGCGCGGGATCAGGTAGTACATCGCGCCCATCGACACCAGCCCGACCCAGCCGAGTGCGCCGCTGTGCACGTGGCCGATCGTCCAGTCGGTGTAGTGCGAGAGCGCGTTCACGGTCTTGATCGACATCATCGGCCCCTCGAAGGTGCTCATGCCGTAGAACGAAAGCGAGACGATGAGGAACTTGAGGATCGGGTCGGTGCGCAGCTTGTGCCATGCGCCGCTCAAGGTCATGATGCCGTTGATCATCCCGCCCCAGGAGGGCGCGAGCAGGATGAGCGAGAACACCATGCCGATCGACTGCGCCCAGTCGGGCAGCGCCGTGTAGTGCAGGTGGTGCGGGCCCGCCCACATGTAGGTGAAGATCAGCGCCCAGAAATGCACCACCGACAGGCGATAGGAGTAGACCGGCCGCCCGGCCTGCTTGGGGATGAAGTAGTACATCATGCCGAGGAAGCCCGCGGTGAGGAAGAAGCCCACCGCGTTGTGCCCGTACCACCACTGCACCATCGCGTCCTGCGCCCCGGCGTAGGCCGAGTAGGACTTCCAGAAGGTCGCCGGCATGGCCGCGCTGTTGACGATGTGCAGGATCGCCACCGTGAGGATGAAGGCGCCGAAGAACCAGTTGGCGACGTAGATGTGCGGGACCTTGCGCTTCCAGATCGTGCCGAAGAAGACGATGGCGTAGGCCACCCACACCAGCGCAATGAGGATGTCGATCGGCCACTCGAGCTCGGCGTACTCCTTGGAAGTGGTGATGCCCAGGGGCAGCGTGATGGCGGCGAGCACGATCACAGCCTGCCAGCCCCAGAAGGTGAAGGCGGCGAGGCCGTCCGAGAAGATGCGCGCGTGGCAGGTGCGCTGCACGACGTAGTAGGAGGTGGCGAAGAGCGCCGAGCCGCCGAAGGCGAAGATCACGGCGTTGGTGTGCAGGGGGCGCAGCCGCCCGTAGGACAGCCAGGGAATGCCGAGATTGAGCTCGGGCCAGAGCAGCTGTGCGGCGATGATCACGCCGACCAGCATTCCCACCACGCCCCAGACGATGGTGGCGATGGAGAATTGCCGCACCACCTTGTAGTTGTAGGTCGTTTCGTTGCTGTTCATGCGCACCGGCTCCCCAGGCTCGTACCGGCGAGATGCTAGGCATAGGGCGCCGCCGGCCTTTGACCTGCGTCAAATCGCCACGCTGATAGCCGACGCGAATTGTCGGAATAGGCGCAATCAACTTCACAACGGGGCGCAGTGCGCGCTCTAATGGGCGTTCCCCTCCGCCCAGGTGCCCCGAGATGGCCAAGAAGCAGCCGTTCCTCACCGACGTCAAGACGCTGCGCGCCCGCGCGCGCAGGCACATCGAGCAGGGCGCGGTCACCGAGAGCTACCGCGCCGACCGCAAGACGGTCATCAAGCTGCTCAACGAAGCGCTCGCCACCGAGATCATCTGCGTGCTGCGCTACCGCCGCCACCATTTCATGGCCGCCGGAATCAACGCCGACTCGGTGGCGGCCGAGTTCCTGGTGCACGCCAACGAGGAGCAGCAGCACGCGGACCAGATCGCGCAGCGCATCGTGCAGTTGAACGGCGAGCCCGATTTCTCCCCCGAGGGCCTCGCCTCGCGCGCGCACGCCGAGTACGTCGAGGGCGACAACTTGACCGACATGATCAAGGAAGATCTGGTCGCCGAGCGCATCGCTATCGACAGCTACCGCGAGATGCTCGAGTACATCGGCGACAAGGACACCACCACCAAGCGCATGCTCGAGGGCATCCTCGCCATGGAGGAAGAGCACGCCGACGACCTCGTCGGCATGCTGGAGGACCTGGCGAAGTAGCCCCGAAGGAGAGAGCCATGGACACGAAGACCAAAGACCCGAGCGCGGGCAAGTGCCCGTACACCCACATCGCCGGCGTCGGCCGGACCAACCGCGACTGGTGGCCGAAGCAGCTGCGCCTCGAGCTGCTGCACCAGCATTCCGCAAAATCCGACCCGATGGGCAAGGGCTTCGACTACGCCAAGGAATTCAAGAGCCTCGACTACAAGGCGCTGAAGAAGGACCTCGTCAGGCTGATGACCGACACGCAGGACTGGTGGCCGGCGGACTTCGGCCACTACGGCCCGTTCTTCATCCGCATGACCTGGCACGCCGCCGGCACCTATCGCGTCACCGACGGCCGCGGCGGCGGCGGCCGCGGCCAGCAGCGCTTCGCGCCCCTGGATAGCTGGCCCGACAACGTCAACCTCGACAAGGCGCGTCGCCTGCTCTGGCCGATCAAGCAGAAGTACGGCAGGAAGATCTCCTGGGCCGACCTGATCATCCTCGCCGGCAACGTCGCGCTGGAGTCGATGGGTTTCAGAACCTTCGGCTTCGGCGCCGGCCGTGCGGACGTCTGGGAGCCGGACGAGGACGTGAACTGGGGCGAGGAGATCGAGTGGCTCGGCACCGACAAGCGCTTCAGCGGCGATCGCGACCTGGGGCCGTTCGGCGCAACGCACATGGGCCTCATCTACGTGAACCCCGAGGGCCCGGACGC
>JAOUGZ010000660.1 GCA_029865405.1 Betaproteobacteria bacterium | reverse complement strand
GGGAGACCGTGATGCTCGGGGTATCGGGCTGCGCGGCCCTCGGGGGCGTCCTGATGTACGCGCTGGTGCCCGACGGCCCGCATCTGTCGCGGGGAACGAAGTTCGACCCTGCGGCGCTCGCCACCGTGTTCCGCTCGCCGCCGTTCCGCGCCTCCGCCTTCGGCTACTTCGGCCACATGTGGGAGCTGTACGCCTTCTGGGCGTTCGTGCCCGTGGCGCTCGCCGCGCGCGGCGCGGTCGACAACGTCTCGCTGTGGGCCTTCGCGGTCATCGCCGCGGGGTTCCTGGGCTGCGCCGTGGGCGGCCGGGTCTCGCTGCGGCTGGGCAGCGCGCGCGTCGCGGTGGCGCAGCTCGGCACCTCGGGCGCCTGCTGCCTGCTGTCGCCGCTTGCTTTCCTCGCGCCAGCGCCGGTGTTCCTCGCCTTCCTCCTCGTCTGGGGCATCGCGGTGGTCGGCGACTCGCCGCAGTTCTCGGCGCTGAATGCGGCCAACGCGCCGCGCGCGCTCGTCGGCTCGGCGCTGACCATCGCCAACTGCATCGGCTTCGCCATCACCATCCCGGCGATCGAGCTGCTGAATGCCGCCACCGCGTGGCTGCCGGTGCAGTACCTGTTTCTGCTGCTCGTGCCCGGGCCCGTGTTCGGGCTGCTGGCCATGCGGCCCCTGATGAGGCAATCGTGAAGACGATCCGGATCGGCGATCTTTCTGTCCACCGCCTCGGCTTCGGCGCCATGCGCGTGTGCGGCCCGCAGATCTGGGGTCCGCCCGCCGACCGCGGCAACGCTCTCAAGGTCCTCAGGCGCGCCTACGAGCTCGGCCACAACTTCTTCGACACCGCCGACAGCTACGGCCCGGAGGTGAGCGAGAACCTGATCGCCGAGGCGCTGCACCCCTACCCGAAAGACCTCGTCATCGCCACCAAGGGCGGGCTCACGCGCCCGCGCGCGTCCTCCTGGGAGCGTGATGCGCGCCCCGAGCACCTGCGCCGCGCCATCGAAGGCAGCCTGAAGCGGCTGCGGCTCGAGCGCATCGATCTCTATCAGCTGCACGCGCCCGACCCGAAGGTGCCGTTCGCCGAGTCGGTCGGCACGCTCGCCGAGCTGCGGAAGGCCGGCAAGATCCGCCACGTCGGCCTGTCCAACGTGGGCCTCAAGGAGCTGGAGGAAGCACGGCGCATCGCGCCGATCGTCTCCGTGCAGAACGCTTACAGCCTGGAGCGGCGCGATTCCGACAGCATGGTCGCTGCCTGCGAGAAGGACGGGCTCGCCTTCCTTCCCTGGTACCCGCTCGCCGCCGGCGCGGCGCTCAACGCGGCGAAGGTGAAGCGCGTCGCGGCACGGCGCGGTGTCACGCCGGCGCAAGTCGCCCTGGCGTGGCTGCTGGCGAGGTCACCGGTCATGCTCCCCATCCCGGGCACCGGCAATCTCCAGCATCTGGAAGAAAATGCGGCGGCCGCCGCGCTGACGCTCTCCGCGGCAGACCTCGCTGCGCTGGACTAGGCGCTACTGGAAGACGGTCTTCACCAGCACGCTCGGTAGCCAGGTAGCGAGCACCGGGAAGAAGATCACCAGCATCAGTACCAGGAAGTCGCTGAGGAAGAACGGCACCGAGCCGCGCATCACTTGGGTGATCGGGATCTTCGCCGTGCCGCTGACGGCGAACAGGTTCAGGCCCACGGGCGGCGTGACCACGCTCATTTCCACCGCCAGCGTCACCATGATGGCGAGGTGCACGGGGTCGATCTTCAGCGCGTAGGCGACCGGGAACGCCACCGGCACCGTGAGCAGCACCATGGCGATGCCGTCGACGAACATGCCGAGCAGCATCAGCACGCCCATGTAGGCGAAAAGGAAGCCCAGCGGCGTCAATCCCCAGCCAGTGACCACCTCGGTGATCTTCTGCGGCCAGTACAGGTTCGCGGCGAGGAACTGGAACACGCCCACGCTGCCGACCAGGAACAGCACCACGGCGGTGAGGTTGAGCGCGCGGCAGGCGGTCGGCACCAGGCCGGCGATGAACTTGCCGCGTTCCATGACCAGGCCGTAGAGCAGCGCGTAGCCGCAGGCGGCGGCGGCGGCCTCGGTCGGCGTGAACAACCCGCCGTAGAGCCCGCCGAGGATCACCACCGGCATGCCGAGCGCCGGCGCCGAGCGCCCGAACTCGACCCACAACCGGCGCCCCTCGAAAGTGCCGCGCGGCAGTTTCAGGATCGCGGCGATGACGATCACGCTTATCGCGTTGCCCAGCGCCAGCAGCAGCCCGGGAATCACGCCTGCAAAGAACAGCGCCACGATCGACGTTTCCG
>JAOUGZ010000124.1 GCA_029865405.1 Betaproteobacteria bacterium | reverse complement strand
CTTTGCAGCAGCCTCAGCGTAAGTAAGTAATCGCTCCAGAAGGACTGCCGCGAGTATGCCGACGACGATCACGTACAGTCCGGACTGCAGGTAATTGCGCTGCCGGCTCGCGGGGATCACTTCTTCAGCAGCACGTTGCCAAGGCCCCAGATCGGCAGGAAGACGCCCAGCGCGAGGATGAGGACCATCACCCCGAGCGCGACGGTGAGGATGGGCTCGATATTGGCGGCGAGGTTCTTGATGTCGTAGTCCACCTCCCGCTCATACATGTCGCCGACTTCATTCATGAGATCGTCGAGCTCGCCGGTTTCCTCCCCGACCGAGATCATCTCCAGAACCACCGGCGTGAAAATGCCGCTCGCCGTCGCGGTGCGGAGCACGCTTTCGCCACGCTCCACGCCATCTCGCATCTGGCTGATTCGTAAAGACATGTAGGAATTGGACACCACCTCGGCCACCACCGACATGGCCTGGACGATGGGCACGCCCGCGCGCACCGCAAGCGACATGCCGCGCGCGAAGCGCGCGAGCGTTGCCCGCAGGATGATGGGGCCGGCCAGCGGGATGCGCAGCTTCCAGCGGTCCCATTGATAGCGCCCCTGCTCCGTGCCGATGTAGATCTGCGCCCCCAGGACGGCGGCCAGGAGTCCACCGAGCATCGCAGGCCAAAAGGCCAGGAAGAAATTCGACGTGCCGATCAGAAGCTGGGTCAGCAGCGGCAGGGGGACCTTCTGCGCCTCGAAGATCTTGGCGAACGCCGGAATCACGAAGAAGTTCACCACCGCCACCGCCACTGCGATCACCACCATCACGATGATCGGATAGCGCACCGCCGCCTTGATGCGGTCGCGGATCTCCTTGTCGAACTCCATGTAGCCGAACATGCGGTTGAACGACTGGTCCAGCTCGCCGGTCGCCTCGCCGATGCGGATGACGCTGATGTAGAACGGGCTGAACACCTTCGGATGGCTGCGCATCGCTGCCGAGAGCTCGCGGCCGGAGTCCAGGCTGGTGCGCAGGTCGGCGATCACCTCGGCGAGCGACGTATTGCGCGTGGACTGCTGCAAACCGGCGAGCGCGCGCATGATCGGCACGCCCGCCTTGAGCAGCGCGTACATCTGCCGCGAGAACAGCATCACGTCCACGTCGCTGATCGGCGGCGCGCTGAACCGCCGCCACCACTCGGGCGCCGCGATGGCTGCGCTTTCGCCCACCGGCTGGATGTCCACCGGCGTCACGCCGATGGCAAGCAGCTGATCGGCAACGGCGCCGGAGTCGACGCCCTCCAGCCTGCCGCTGACCAGGCCGCCGCGCGCGTCGCGCCCGCGGTAGGCGTAGTTCGGCACGCTATTCCTCCACCTGCGTTGCGATCTTGAGCACTTCGGCGACGGTGGTGCGGCCGCCGATCACGAGCTCGAGCGCGCGATCGATCAGCCGGGCGCCCTTCATCTGCGGGCGCGCCGCCTCGGCGAAGGCATTGGGGTCCCGCTCCAGCACCGCGCGCGCCAATTCCGGGGTCATCTCCAGCATCTCGTAGACGCCGATGCGCCCGGCAAAGCCCGTGCCGTTGCAATGCGAGCAGCCGCGTCCGCGGAAATACTTGTGGGCCGTATAGCCGTCTCCAAGCTCGGCCACCAGCCAGCGCAATTCGTGGGCGTCCGGCTGGTATTCCATATTGCAGGTTTCGCAGTTCAGCCGCACCAGCCGCTGTGCAATAACAGCGTGCAGCGAGGTTGCCACCATGTAGCTCGGTGCCCCCATGTCGATCAGGCGGATGGGGGTGCTCACCGCATCCTTGGTGTGCAGCGTGGAGAACACGAGATGGCCGGTGAGCGCCGCGCGCAGCGCGATCTGCGCCGTGTCCTCATCGCGAATCTCGCCCACCAGAATGATGTCGGGATCCTGGCGCAGCGCGGAGCGCAGCACACGGGCGAACGTAAGGTCGATCTTTTCGTTGACCTGCACCTGGTTGATGCCCGCAAGGCGGTATTCGACCGGGTCTTCGACAGTGACGATCTTGCGTTCCGGCGTATTGACTTCCGACAGCGCCGAATAGAGCGTGGTGGTCTTGCCGCTGCCGGTCGGCCCGGTCACCAGCACCATGCCGGCGGTCCTCTGGATGATCTCGCGGAAGCGCTCGAGCATTTGCGCCGGCATGCCCAGGCTGTCGAGGGACTGCCGCGTGGCGCGTCGATTCAACAGGCGCAGCACCACCGATTCGCCGTACTGCGTCGGCATGGTGGACATGCGCACGTCGACCTTCTGGTCGCGCGCGATGACGTTCAGCCGGCCGTCCTGGGGCAGGCGCTTTTCGGAGATGTCGAGGCCCGCCATCAGCTTCAGGCGCAGTGCCAGCGCCGGCGCGATCTTGGAATCCGCCTGCGTCTGCGGGTTGAGCGCGCCGTCGATGCGAAAGCGGATCTGCAGCGCCGTTTCCTGCGGCTCGATATGCACGTCCGAGGCGTTCACCTGGATCGCGTCCTCGAATACGCTCTGCAGGAGCTTGACCACGGGCGCATCCTCGGCGCCCGCGCCGAGCGCGCCGAAATCCACGTAGGCGTCGCCGACGTCGCGCTCCAGTTCCTTGGCGAGCCCCGAGATCTCCTCGGTGCGGCGGTAGATGCGGTCGACGTTCTGCAGCAGCGCCGCTTCGCTCACGACCGCCAGCTCGATGTCCTTCTGCAGGATCCTGCCCAGTTCGTCGTAGGCGAACAGATCCGTCGGATCGGCCATGCCCACCAGGGCGCTATCGCGGCGATCCTCCAGCACGAGCGCGCGAAAGCGCCGCGCCTGCGCCTCAGGCAGGCGCCGCACCACGTCCTGATTGAAGTTGTAGAACTTCAGATTGACGTACTGGATGTTGAGCTGGCGCGAGATCGCCTCGCAGATCTGCTCGTCGTTGACGAAGCCCTGCTCGACCAGCACGCGCCCGAGCCGCCGGCCGCTCTTTTTCTGCTGCTCGAGCGCGACTCTCAGCTGCTCCTGCGATATCGCCTTCTGCGCGACGAGGACGTCGCCGAGGCGGATCTTTTCCGGGCGTCCCATGGCGAAACTCCGTACGAGGGCGGCGCGGCGCACATTATCCGCTTTTCCGTCGTGCGGCAAACGACCACCGGTGCCAGGTCCTGACAATCACTCAAGCGAATTGCCGCAACGGACGCCGCGTGCGAGGCACGCAAGCGCGCTCGGCGAAATGCGGGAGGAAGAGTTCTTGCGCCTGCTTGGGCGATCCGACGGGACGCGCAGGCTAGGCGCAGCCCCGCCGCGGAGGAGGAGGGAGGAGGATACCGCGGCGGGGCCTGCCTAATCGGTGGTTCTAGTTGTGGTGCAGTCTCGCGCTCGTGCAATCCGCGGCGGTATCGCGCACGCCGCGGCCAAAGCCCGAAAGCTTCGCCCGCAGGGCGGAGAACAACTGCCTCATGCCGTTGCCCAGTACCCGGGCGCGCTCCTGGCGAGCCTGACGTTCGACGTCAGCCCAGCCTTCGAAGGACAGCGGCAGCCTGAAATTGGCGCGCACGTCCTTCTCAATTTGCTCGATTTCGAATGCGTTCATCTGCTGTTCCTTTTTGCTGTGGCTACTGCGGTGCAGCAAATATAGGGCTTTGCGTGGTGGTTTATAATGCCTTCACAGAACAAATCTCTTTTGTGAAAATCGCAAAGATATGCGTGACGTGGTTCATGGCATGTTGGTGTTTTCCAAGGTCGTGCAGGCGGGCAGCCTTTCGGCCGCCGCGCGCGAGCTCGGCGTGTCCACGGCCGTGGTCAGCCGCACGCTCGCGGCGCTCGAGGCGCACCTCGGCGTGCGCCTCGTCAATCGCACCACGCGCAGCCTGCACCTCACCGACGAAGGGGCGAGCTACTACGAGACCTCGCAGCGCATCCTCGCCGAAATCGACGAAGCGGACGCCGCCGTCACCTCGCGCCACATCGAGCCCCAGGGCGTACTCAAGGTCGCGCTGCCCGCGTCATTCGGGCACCAGCACATCGCGCCGTTGATCCCGCGCTTCGCGCAGCGATATCCGAAGGTCGAGCTGGCGCTCAGCCTCTCGGACCGCTCGATCAACCTGATCGAAGAGGGGTTCGACCTCGCCGTGCGCATTGCCGAGCTGAAGGACTCCTCGCTTGCGGCGCGCAAGCTGGCGCCCAACCGGCGCGTGGTATGTGCAAGCCCGGACTACCTGCGTGCGCACGGTGAGCCGAAGACGCCCCAGGACCTCGCCAGGCACAATTGCCTGGTGGCGAGCTGGGAACACGGCTTCGCCATGGCCTGGGAGTACAAGAGCCCGGTCGGCAAGCGCGGCACGGTGCGCGTCACCGGGCGCTACGCGTGCGACAACTGGGAAGTGCTGCGCGACTGGGCGGTGGCGGGGCTCGGCGTGGCGCTGAAGTCCACCTGGGACGTGCGCAAGCAGCTCGCGGACGGCTCCCTGGTGCCGCTGCTGCCCGGATACGATTTCAGCACCGACGTGGGCATTTACGCCGTATACCCGCACCGGCGGCACTTGCCTGCGAAGACTCGCGCCTTCATCGATTTTCTTGCCGAGTCCTTCGGCCCCGAGCCTTACTGGGACCAGCCTGCAGCGCCGCCCGCAACAGGACGTGCGGCTCCGCGAATCAAGTCGCGCGCCGCTGTCTAAGGCTGTGGTAGAACTGACCTAGCCACGGAGGCATATCGATGAATGCACCGGTCGATGCCCGCAAGCTCGCCGAGGTCTCCCTCGACGACAAGTACACGCTCGAAAAAGGCCGTGTCTTCATGACTGGGACGCAGGCGCTCATCCGCCTGCTCCTGCTGCAGCGTGAGCGCGACCAGCGCGCGGGACTGAACACCGCGGGATTCGTATCCGGCTACCGCGGCTCGCCTCTGGGCGGGCTCGACCAGTCGCTGTGGCGCGCCCAGAAGCACCTTGCGTCGCATCACGTCAGGTTCCAGCCGGGCGTCAACGAGGATCTTGCCGCCACGGCGCTGTGGGGCACGCAGCAGGTAGGGATGTTTGCGGGCGCCCGGTACGACGGCGTGTTCGGCATGTGGTACGGCAAGGGCCCGGGCGTGGATCGTTGTGGCGACGTGTTCAAGCACGCCAATTCCGCCGGCACGTCCAGGCACGGCGGCGTCCTGGTGCTCGCCGGCGATGACCACGCGGCGAAGTCCTCGACGCTCGCGCACCAGAGCGAGCACATCCTCAAGGCCTGCTGCATCCCGGTGCTCAATCCTTCGCATGTGCAGGACTACCTCGATTTCGGCCTGCATGGCTACGCCATGAGCCGCTACTCGGGCTGCTGGATCGGCTTCAAGTGCGTCACCGACGTGGTCGAATCGGGCGCCTCGGTGATCGTCGATCCCGAGCGGGTGCAGGTCAGGCTGCCGGCGGATTTCGCCATGCCGCAGGGTGGGCTGAATATCCGCTGGCCCGACGGCTTTCTCGAGCAGGAAATGCGACTGCTCGACTGGAAGGTCTACGCTGCGCTCGCCTACGTGCGCGCCAACGGCCTGGACCGCATCGTCTGGGATGCGCCCGAGGCGCGCCTGGGCATCATCACCACGGGCAAGAGCTTCGGCGACACCATGCAGGCGCTTTCCGACCTCGGCATCGACGAGCGCATGGCGCGCGACATCGGGCTGCGCGTATACAAGGTGGCGATGTCCTGGCCGCTCGAGCCGCAGGGCGCGCGGCGCTTCGCCAGGGGTCTGGAGGAGATCCTGGTGATCGAGGAAAAGCGCCAGCTGATCGAGTACCAGATCAAGGAAGAGCTCTATACCTGGGACCCGGGCAAGCGCTCGCCGCGCGTGGTCGGCAAGTTCGATGACAACGGCGAATGGAGCCGCGCCGAGGGCCAGCCCGCGGGGACCTGGCTCCTGCCCGCGCATTACGAGCACAACCCGGCGATCGTGGCGCGCGCCATCGCCAAGCGGCTGGAAAAGCTCGGCCTCGCCGAGCGGCTCGGCGCGCAGTTCAAGGAACGGCTCGCCTTCCTCGATTTCAAGGAAAAGGCGCTCGCCAAGCCCCGCGTCACGGCGCTGCGCCAGCCCTACTTCTGCTCCGGCTGCCCGCACAACACGTCCACGCGCGTGCCCGAGGGCAGCCGCGCCACGGCGGGCATCGGCTGCCACTTCATGGCCGTGTGGATGGACCGCAATACGTCCACCTTCACGCACATGGGGGCGGAAGGCGCGCCCTGGATCGGCCAGGCGCCGTTCACCGAGGAAAAGCACATCTTCGCCAACCTCGGCGACGGCACGTACTTCCATTCGGGCCTGCTCGCCATCCGCGCCGCGGTGGCCGCCAAGGTCAACATGACTTACAAGATCCTCTACAACGACGCCGTGGCGATGACCGGCGGCCAGCACCACGACGGTCCGCTCGACCCGGCGATGATTTCGCGCCAGATCGCGGCCGAAGGCGTGAAGCCCATCGTGCTCGTGACCGACGAGCCGGACAAGTACCCGGCGGGCACGAACTGGGCGGGCGGCGTGGAGATCCGCCATCGCGACGAGCTCGACGCCGTGCAGCGCATGCTGCGCGAGCAGCCCGGTGTCTCGGCGCTTATCTACGACCAGACCTGCGCCTCCGAGAAGCGCCGGCGCCGCAAGCGTGGCGCCTACCCCGATCCGGCCAAGCGCGCGGTCATCAACGAAATGGTGTGCGAAGGCTGCGGCGATTGCAGCGCGAAGTCGAACTGCCTCTCGGTGGAGCCGCTGGAAACCGAGTTCGGACGCAAGCGCACCATCAACCAGTCGACCTGCAACAAGGATTTCTCCTGCGTGAAGGGGTTCTGCCCGAGCTTCGTCACCGTGGAAGGCGGGCAGCTGAAAATGGGCAAGCAGGGTGCGCGCGCGGCTGGGGAGGATTTCCCGGTGCTCCCCGAGGCGATCCCCGCCGCGCTGGATGAGCCCTGCGGGATCCTGGTCACCGGCATCGGCGGCACCGGGGTCATCACCATCGGCCAGATCCTCGGCATGGCGGCGCACCTCGAGGGCAAGGGCGTCTCCGTGCTCGACATGTCGGGCCTGGCGCAGAAGTACGGCGCGGTGATGTCGCACGTCAGAATCGCGGCGAGCGCGGATCCCGTGCACCTGGCGCGCCTGGGCACGGGCGACGCGCGCCTCGTTATCGGCTGCGACCTGGTGGTGAGCGCCAGCGCCGACGCACTCGACAGGATGCGCGCCGGCCGCACCCGCGCGGTGGTGAATGCCACCACGTCGCCGACGGCGGCGTTCGTGAGCAATCCGGACTGGCAGCTGCCCGGTTCCAACCTGCAGCACGACATCGCGGAAGCCTGCGGCGGCAAGGGCGTGGATCTGGTGCCCGCGGCCGAGATCGCCACGGCGCTGATGGGCGACTCCATCGCCACCAACATGTTCATGCTCGGCTACGCCTGGCAGAAGG